>DRJJ01000019.1 GCA_011052255.1 Gammaproteobacteria bacterium
ACAGGAACTGAAGATGCTGCCCGCCTGCAGGCGCTCAAGGGCAAGGCAGCTGTCGCCAATGCCAAACTAGCCTACCAGCAATACAAAACCCTGTTCAGTGGTCCGCGTTGGGAGACGCTTGCTGTGGGTGGTGCTCAAAGTCAGCGTTTGTTGTGGGCCAGTACCGGCACCAAAGATCCAGCCTACAGCGATGTGCTCTATATTGAGTCTCTGATCGGGTCCGATACAGTCAATACCGTACCACCGTCAACCCTGGATGCCTTTCGTGACCATGGTTCGGCTCAGGCACAACTGGAAGTTAACCTGGATCAGGCTCAGGCCGATCTGGCGGCGCTGGAGGCCGAAGGTATTTCGATGGATGATGTGACTGATACGTTGCTAACCGAAGGCCTGGATAAATTTGTTGTCGCCTACGAAAAATTACTCGATGCTGTAGCAGATGCACTGAAAGGTGGTCAGGTGTAAGATGGTTATATATATGGAATATGGATTGATGCAACATGTTACCTACTAATACTCAGACGGATACGGTTCCAGCCCCTCCCTGCATTATGGTAATTTTCGGTGGTGCCGGCGATCTGGCCAAACGCAAACTGTTTCCTGCTCTTTTTTATCTGTCTGCGGCAAACCAGCTGCCGGAAAACTTTGCAGTACTGGGTGTCAGTCGGGAGGATTATAGTAGTGATGATTACCGTGAACTGCTCAATACCGAAAGTCGTGCACACCTCGATGGTGATTATTCACAGGATGTCTGGGACCGCCTGATCAAATGCTGCCACTATCTACAGGGTGATTTTCGTGATCCGGCGGCATATCAGGCACTGGCGCAGAAACTGGGTGAGCTGGATGATCAATGCCAGACACCGGGTAACTACCTGTTTTACATGGCGACACCACCTGCCTTCTTTGGTGACATCGCGCAGCAAATTGCCGCTACGGGTCTGGCTACAGAGCCAGAAGGTCACTGGCGCCGACTGGTGATTGAAAAACCCTTCGGGCATGATCTGCAATCCGCCCGTGATCTGAACTTGAAGTTACTCAAGGTATTTGATGAGCGACAGTTGTATCGGATTGACCATTATCTTGGCAAGGAAACCGTACAGAATTTTCTTGCGTTTCGTTTTGCCAATGGTGTTATCGAACCGATATGGAATCGACGCTACATCGATCATGTACAGATCACCGTGGCCGAACCGCTGGGCGTTGAAAACCGTGCCAGTTACTACGAAGGTGCCGGTGCGCTGCGCGATATGATCCCCAACCACTTGTTGGCAGTGTTAACCATCATCGCTATGGAGCCACCTATTTCTTTTGATGCCAATGAAATCAGGAATGAACAGGCCAAGGTGTTGCGCGCCATTCAGCCGATGACACCGGAAGAGGTGCTAACCCATACCGTGCGTGGCCAGTACGACACAGGGGTGATGGCTGATGGTGAGCGTGTATCGGCCTATCGTCAGGAACCGGGTGTTGATGTTGATTCACATACCGAAACATTTGTTGCGCTCAGTCTGATGATCGATAGCTGGCGCTGGGCCGGCGTGCCTTTTTACCTGCGCACAGGAAAGCGCATGCCCGGACGTTTTACCGAAATTATGATCCAGTACAAACATGCACCCAATGCAGCATTTAAACGCTCGATCCTTAAAGATAAACACGTAGAACCCAATGTCATGGTACTGCGCATACAGCCCAGCGAAGGCATCAGTCTTGGTATTAACGCCAAGGTGCCCGGTCAGGCCTTGCAGTTAAGTCCGGTGGAAATGGATTTCAGTTACGACGATTATTTTGGCAACGAGCCCAGTACCGGTTATGAAACACTGATATACGATTGCATGCAGGGTGACCCCACTTTGTTCAAACGCGCCGATATTATCGAGACCGCCTGGCAGTTGATGGAGCCGATACTCGATGTGTGGAGCGCACTGCCACCACGCGATTTTCCAAATTACGCCGCTGGAGAATGGGGGCCTTCAGCCGCCGACGAGCTGTTACAGCGTGATGGTCGCTCATGGCGCGTGTGTACATCGGGTGGCTGTGCACGCAAAAAGTAGCAAACGTTTACTTTAAGAATGAGTATGAACCGGAGGCCAATATGGCAGAGGATACAGTAGATAAACGTAAACGTCGTTTTCTGGTTGCGGCAACCACCGTCGTTGGTGGAGGAGGTCTTATTGCATTTGCGATTCCCTTCATACAATCAATGGAACCCAGCGATGCGGTCAGCGCAGCCGGAGCACCGATTGACGTAGATATCAGTAAACTGGAACCGGGAGCGATGATCACCGTGCCCTGGCGTGGTCGTCCGGTGTGGGTGTTGCACCGGACACCGGAGCAACTCAAAGTCTTGCAGAAATCCAGTCTGGTGGAACGGCTTCGGGACCCGGAATCGAAGGAACTGCAACAATATGGTACTGAGGTAGTTAACTGGTATCGTTCCTTGAGACCAGAATACTTTGTGGTGGTGGGCATTTGCACTCATCTTGGTTGCGTGCCTACCTATCGCCCGGATATTGCGCCGGCGGACCTTGGTCCTGAATGGCCGGGTGGCTTTTATTGCCCCTGCCACGGTTCGCTTTATGACCTGTCTGGCAGGGTATTCAAAAGCATGCCGGCACCGCTCAATCTGCCGGTGCTACCTTATTATTTCAAGAACGATACCCTTTTACGTGTCGGAGAATTAAAGGATAAATCTGAACAGAACTGGTTGCCACAGACCTGGTAACGGATCGCATTGTCTTCATCTGTCACGCGATGCCGGCTTGCCATAAATATGTAACTACTGCAGGGAAACTGTGATGACAAGATCGAGATGGGTACTGCTACTGGTCTCACTGGCTGTGGCAGCGACTGGACTGTATATGTTTCTGCAGCATGAAGCCCTGTACCCTGATACTTCGGATGCTTATGTTACCGCCCATGTGGTACGCATTGAGCCGCAGGTCAGCGGGCGGATAACAGGGCTGCCAGTGAAGGATCACCAGAACGTAAATCAGGGTCAGCTGTTGATGGAAATAGACCCTCGTTCCTACCAGATTGCGGTGCAGCGAGCACAGGCGGAACTGGCTCTTGCGCGACAGCAGGCGTTAGCCGCCAATGCTGGTGTGCAGGCGGCTGCTGCGGAGATCAGCCAGCGGCAGGCGCAGCTGGATAATGCCCGGCGTATGTACGGGCGTGATTCACGCCTGCTTGCAAGCAAGTCTGTGTCACAGGCAAAGGCGGATTCAGATCGAGATAAATTGCACGAGGCCGAGGCTAGCCTTATAGCCGGGCAGGCCGACCACAATCGAGCCTTACGTGTGCAGGACGAGTTCACGGCGCGCATCAGCGTAGCCAGTGCGGTGCTTGATCGGGCGTTTCTGAATCTCTCTTACACCACTATCAAGGCACCGGTATCGGGCGCACTGGGAAAGATTTCAGTACGCCCGGGTGATGTTGTGCAGTCCGGGCAGCAGTTGTTTCCATTGGTGGAAGATCAGACCTTCTGGATTAACGCTAATTACAAGGAAACGGACCTTGCCCGAATTAAACCGGGACAACCCGCCGCGATCCGCATAGACATGTATCCGGGTAAGACATTCGATGGCATTGTTGAATCGCTAAGTCCGGCAAGTGGCGCATCGTTTTCCCTGTTGCCTCCCGAAAATGCCACCGGCAACTGGGTCAAGGTAACGCAGCGTTTTCCGGTACGAGTGAAGGTCATCACCCGCGACAAGAACAGGCCGTTGCGTATCGGTGCCAGTTGTTCCGTGACGATAGATACCACGGGTACTGCGGACCTCGGAAAGTCGGCCGGTAGTCAGACCCGGAATGGTGAATGACATGCTTGCGTCGTATCCCCAAGGGGTGGTGTGACCGGGGCAACTTCCACCCCCGTATTTGCTGGCGCATCACGCTGGCCGCTCAGTATCGCAGTGATGCTGGCCACGGTGATGGTTATTCTCGATATGACCATCGTCAATGTGGCGCTACCGCATATGATGGGTTCACTGGGCGCAACAGCAGATCAGATAACCTGGGTGCTGACAGCCTACATTGTCATGGAAGCGATCTTTATTCCAATGAGCGGATTTCTGGCTGCTCGACTGGGCCGCCGTCGGTTGATGCTAATCAGCATCACCGGATTTGTTGCCGCATCTGCGGCATGTGGGCAGGCCGATACGCTCACTGAGATGGTCGTGTTTCGTCTTTTTCAGGGCGGCTTTGGTGCCGCAGTGATACCTTTGTCGCAATCCATTATGGTCGATAACTTTCCCAGTGAGGAGCGCGGTAAGGCCATGGCGCTGTGGGGTGTGGGGATCATGCTTGGACCAATACTCGGCCCGACACTGGGTGGCTATATTACCCAGCATCTGGACTGGCGCTGGGTATTCTATATCAATGTGCCGATTGGCATTATTAACCTGCTGATGATATCGAAACTAATGAAGCCGGAGCCGGGTCGCCGGGTGAGGTCTGACAGGATCGGTGCGCTGCTGCTGGCGCTCGGAATCGGCAGTCTGCAAGTCCTGCTCGATCAGGGGAATCAGGAGAACTGGTTTCATTCAGGTATGATTGTTGCGCTGGCGGCGGCCACTGTTATGGGACTGGTCGCGTTTTCCATGCGTAGCTGGTCGCGCCCCGACAGCGTGTTACAGCTACATTTACTCAAGGATCGAAATCTGGTGCTTGCATCGTTGATGATGGCGGGATTTGGTATGGCGCTGTTCGGTATGATTGCATTACAGCCACTCATGCTGGAACGACTGTTTGATTACCCGGCTCAAACCACCGGTCTGGTCATGGCGCCACGCGGACTGGCGTCGGCGATTGGCATGTTCGCAGTGTCTCGCCTGATAACCCGGGTGGGCGCTCCCAGGCTGGTACTGGTTGGTCTGGTGTTCGCTGTTGCGGGTACCTGGCCGATGACATGGTACAACCTTGACCTGTCGATTAGCTGGTTTATCTGGCCAAGTGTTATACAGGGACTGGGGATGGGCATGATTTTCGTGCCGCTGTCGGCGTTGGTGTACGAGACCCTGCCGCGTTCCGCAACCGATCAGGGTTCGGCTATTTTTAATCTGGCGCGTACTGTTGGCGCTGCCGTGGGGATATCCATAGCGGCGACGGTATTCACTCGTATGACGCAGGTCAACTGGAACCGCCTCGGAGCCGACATCAATCCGTACAACCCGGCATTGCAGCAATGGCTGGCAGCCAAACATCTTACCGCCGCCGATCCGATGGCCGCACAACTGCTCGCCCATGAGCTTGGCCGGCAGGCCAGTATGATCGGCTTTATCGACGCCTACTGGTTTGTGACCCTGAGTTTCCTGTTGCTTGCTCCACTACTGTTACTGTTTAGGTGTAAAGAAAATGCATCGCTAGCCAGCACAGGTCCCGGGATAAAAATTATTACAGACTCCAAGGAGACATGAATATGAAATACAGAAATCTGTTTTTGAACGCGGCAGTTATCCTGCTGCTAAATGGTCAGCCACTACTAGCCAGTAACAACCCGGTGTCAACACCCGTAGCAGGGGATAGCAGTGTAAGTGTGCATGGCTCACTCACACTGAGTGGTTCCGTGGCATTGGCAGATCTGAGCTCTTTGTGGGTGCAGGATTTTCGCCAGACCCATCCGCTGGTCGAAATTGAACTGAGCGATGCCGGTGGTGAAGCGGCTATCGCCTCGTTGGTAAATGGCAGTGCTGATGTAGTACTGCTGGGTAACACACCTACGCACTCGCAGCTTGAAGTGTTTAGAGACAAGTACGGTTATGCTCCGAAGCTGATCCCGGTGGCAAGGGATGCTGTAGCGGTTTATGTCAACACACACAACCCGTTGCGACAGATAACCCTGGCGCAGCTCGATGCAATATTTTCAGAGACCCATCGTTGTGGTGAAAAAGCGATAACCAACTGGCAACAACTTGGCGCTGCGGTTGAGGACAAGTCAGGGCGTATATTGCCTTATGGTCTGGACGATAGCACAGCGGCTTACCAGGTGTTTAGACAGGTGGCGCTGTGTGGGGGTGATTTCCTGCCTGACTTTCAGGCCATGGCCGGCCCGGATGCGTTGGAGTCGGCTATTGCCAGCCAGCCTGATGCCATCGGATTTTCCAGTAGCGCTCTGCGATCAGCAAGTATTCGTCCCCTGGCCGTCGCGCCTGATAAGGTCCACCAGGCCGTCACGCCGGGTGCCGATGCGATTAGCAGCAAGCGCTACCCGATGAGCCGGACACTGTTGATAGCCATCAATGTGCCTGCCGGGAAACAACTACCCCCGGTGTTACAGACATATGTTGACTATGTACTGTCTGCCAGTGGTCAGGATATTGCACGCAAGGCGGGTTATGTTCCGCTGTCAGTGCATACACAACGGTAATATTGTCATCCTGGGTGCCGGGAGCTAGTGCGGTGAATCCGCCTGGCAGATGAAAAACACTAGCTGACGGATTACTGTTTTTCTTTATCACCCTGTTTCAAGGTAAAAGTCATAGCATTATGTAGCGAGGTTATGATTTTGTCATAGTCTTTTGGAACAACAGATGTGGATTTGTGCTCAGCTTTGTAAACGAGCTTCGATTGTTCATCAATTGCCTCCTGTAAAGGCAGGTTTAGCCCGTCGCAGGTAAGAAAATGGCGCGCCTTCCTGAGTTGATCAAGGGGGTTTCCCGTTTGTTTTTCCTTCATGATTGCCTCGGCGTTTCCAACGGCACTTTCGGCTGAACCCTGGGCCATGTCATTGGGCAGGGATAGTATGGCGCTGTGAAGCAAAGGGAACCAGGTCAATAACTGATCATAGTCCTCATCGATTTTAGCCAGAATGATGCTGTCTATTAACACCGCAGTTCGTGCGCCTGCGCCACGGCTGGCGGCCTGCTGAAGCGTGGCTCCTGAAGCAATAAGCGTGCTGGCCATTTCTGTGAAGTTACCCTTGGCCTGTGCAGCGCGGGATCGCATGATCAACGCCAGGCTTGAAGACAGGTCTTCTGCAGATATCAGGAGGATGTTGGCAGATGGGCAATAGCCACCCGGAGAGGATCCGGTGGTGTCAGCGTATACCATCTGTAGCGGTAAAAAAGATATTAACAGAATGAGCAGGCTGAATAGATATGGATTTGTTGCCTTGAAGTGTTGCGGCATGACTTGTCTCCCGGTGCTGTGCAAGCGGATAGTTAGATTCGATTTAATTTTCTGTATTCCTGGGTGGTGTGTGAAATACTTTGTGCTTCAGTATTTCGGCCTCTTCTTCCAGCATCAAAATCTCCCGACAGATAAAACCTCGGCCACTAAAATTACGATAGACAAGTTCAACTATGAGGCTGGCGCCAATGGTAATCAAGGTACCATAGAAAGCACTTCTGTTGCTTTGCCACTGGTAATGGAGCAGGAGCATAAAGACACCGGAAATAATGATGAATCCACTGATAATAATAATGGGGTTGCCACCGTACTGGTCACGTAAACGCCAGTGGGCAGCTAACACGAACAGATAAATAACCATGAATATGCTGCTGGTAATGGCCGCGATACCATTCAGGTTGAACATGAGTGCAAACAGCAGACCCAGTCCAGCGGTGAGGTAGAGACCCTCCATTGATCCAAACCAGACCTTGCGCTGGAACAACCGAGGCAGCTCACCGTCCCGTGCCAGGGCATAGGCGACATTAGCACCACCGAACAGGGTCGCGTTTATCGCAGAGGAGATGGAAAACAATGCACCGATAGCAACCAGAATATAGCCCAGATTTCCGAGAAAGGGTTTTGCCGCTACCGCCAGGGCATTGTCCTGGGCCTTGATTAATTCCGGTAGAGGCAGATTACCCACTGCTACAGCAGCGACCGAGATATACACCAGCGTAACGATGAGTATACTCAGGTAGATCGCACGCGGTA
>DRJJ01000020.1 GCA_011052255.1 Gammaproteobacteria bacterium
ACTGAACAGACCGTAAAGTATCGCCAGACTCAATGGCAAACTGGCCAGGCTGCCACCGTAACGCATCAACCAGGTGAACAATTTGATATGCTCGCTGGATGTTACGGCATAGGAATAATAAATAAGCGGAGCAAGAAACACAGCAAACAGGCCAAAAGCAAACAAAACCAGCACAACCCTTGGACTAATCGGTAAACGGACATCACTGGCACTCGCCAGCCACAGCCATCCTACCAGCATCAGTAATGTGTAGGTGAACTGCAGAATATGCCCACCGCCCCAGAACAATAATTCATAATAGGCCTTACCCATATACGAATCCGGTATGGCAAGATACGACCAGGCAAAGGCCAGCAAGGCAATGAGTGCAGAAACCATAGTCGCATTAAGACCAAAACGGAGTGCACCCTCAGCGCTTATGTATTGCCCTACTCTGTTTATCGCGGTCATGCTACGCGCCAGCAGTAATATAATTCCGATAACAAAGCCTGTCATACCCACGGTGAAAGCCGTATTTTCCAGTACCGGAATATAGTTACTCATGAGTGGGTTGCCATCACCCGTAAAGGGTGACAGCATGATGATAATTGTCCCGGCTATCGCGGCAACCAGTCCCGACCAGCCAAGCAGCCTGAACTTAGGGGTCGAGTTCAGACTCCATAACACACCGGAAAAAGCGAGAAACCACACCAGCACAGACAAATCCACATGCACGACCAGTGCGGTGTGGAAAAAATCAATCCATGGAAAGAAATGTTCTGAATAAGGGGTACGTGATAGCACCAGCAGTACAGAAAATACGCCGGAAGCCAGCAGTGCTGATACACCCAGCCATAACCAGCCAATAGCAAGTTGTTGTCGCCAGTCATCTGGCACAGGCAAAATATAGCGTTCGTTTGCACTCATGTTCGGGGAAACAGCCTTAATTAGTTAAAGATAAAACCATCACTATCAGTCCTGAAGTCTATTACAAATATCTGCAAGGGTGATAGTGTTATGTCCTGTTCTTTTTCGTAATTAAAGCCTTTCACGTGAACATCATCATTCAGACGCGCGAGCAAGGCATGTTTGCCAGCCGGTACAACAAAACGCTGGTAGGTGTTTGAGTTACCGTCACGGCTTAAGCCACCAGGTGTAAGGGTAGCGCTGTACATAAGTTCCCCATCGATCAGCAATTCCAGTTTGACAGGTGATCGCTCCCTCGGACAAACCTCTTTCACGCGCATATTAGGCGCCAGCCGGGCCTGTTCTTCTTCACTGAGCTGCCGGCAGGCTTCAAGGCGTTGCCCTGCATGTTTGAGTGTCAACTTAATGACCGCTTTATTATCGCCAATATGCGTATGTGTAGGGGCCGTTGAGGCATAACCAATGGTTACTATAAATGCACCGTATAAAAGAAGCTGGCTGGTATAGCGAAGTAGTTGGATCATGTCATTATCAGCCTATCCAAGGTGCTTGTGTAAACGTGCGTCCCTGGTTCTGAAATGTTCAGAGAACCACCGCTCAAGCTGATCAGCCAGATCCTTGTCGCTGAAATAATCATCCGTTTCGTAAAAGTCCATTATGTCCCGAATTTCATCCAGCAGCCGTTCGTGGTCTTCCTTGTGACCTTCATACTCATCATACGCCTTTGCCTTCATAATCTTTTCTTCCAGAGCAAAGTGAGCCGATATCTTCGTGTAAATTTCTCCTAGAAAGGCCTCGATCTGGTCTTTTGAAGCATTACTGGAAAGATTATCGTAGACCGCATTAATCAGATTAATCATCTCCCTGTGCTCATGATCAACACTCGCGATGCCTACTGAGTATTCCTCATGCCAGTCTATCAGACTCATGCTGATTCCTCCGTTCCACTTGCACGTCGACGTACATCGGATTGCGGGGGTGTATAGGGGCCCAGTACCGCCAGATCTTGCTGAAACCGGCTCACTTCAGCTAACAGCTTGCGACCACCCTCTTCTCCTGCCCAGAATGTCACAATCCGCTCACGTGGCACACGTTTGCGCAACATCGGGTCGCGCTTGCCAGCGAGGCGCTGCTCCAGCCATTCAATACCGAAACGCTCATGGCAATCTCCGGCATGGCATCCGGTAAGCAATACACCATCTGCATGTTTGCGCGAGATTACAAAATCGAGGAATGAGGGTGGCAAGGCTGCGACACATGGCAATTTGATCGCCACAACGCCAGGCAAGGCTACTTTATCCAGATTAACGCCATAGTCACAGCCCATCAGCAGTACCCGCTGGTCTCCCTCCAGGGTGGCTGTCTGCTCAATAATGGCTTCCCGCAGTGCCTTTAATGGGTGATCAGGTAGTTCAATACCGGGAATCAGGTCGGTTTTTCGACGGAACGGCGTTGCCGTTGGGCAGGCACCGACACACAGGCCGCAACTGATGCACATGCTGTCCTGTACCATAGCCTGTTTTTCGAAATCAAGGCCATCGCTACGAGGCTCCATCGTAATCGCACTATAGGGACAGTCTTCGTAACAGCGCTCACAGCCATTGCAATTATCCAGGTTTACCACCACGGCTGGCTTGCGTAACAGAGGCGGCATCCACGGAAGTAACGCCAGAAACAGAGAGATAGCGCTGGCCAGTATCCACAGGGTCCCGGCAGAGGTTTTCTCCATTAACGGATACACAAACAGATAGAACCAGTCGATATCAATTGTTGAAACACTCAGGTCAAGATTGGCCGGTGCCTGACTGACGGCAGGTTTTATCAGCGACAGTACCAGCATTGCCAGTATCGAACCCACCATTAATACGCGCGGCGGATTGGTGCGTGGGTTACTCAGTCGCTGGATGTGAATCCACATCACCAGCAACAGCATCAATGGTATACCTATATGCAAAAATGCCAGCAAAGAGAAAAAACGGTCGCTGAGACTCGCCTGATTAATGAAATTTCGAGCCATGGGCTCATTGATAATGGGCAACCAGTCCAGCCATTCGGAGGTCATCACAGCGATATACTGAGCCATTTGGTCCCACACCAGCCAGTATCCGCCGATACCCGATGCGTACACTAACCAGATCAGCGGTATACCGGTGAACCAGGAGAACCAGCGTACACCACGATAACGATCCATCACTAACTCGCGTAACATGTGTAAACCCATGGTGATGACCATGGCATCGGATGCGTAGCGGTGCAGGCTACGAAATACACCACCCAAATACCACTGATCAACGGTGAGATATTCGATTGAGGAATAGGCCCCCAGCATGCTTGTTTCGAAAAAGGCGTAGAGATACAGGCCACTGACAGCCACAATCCAGAAAAAGAAAAAGGCCAGACTACCCAGATAGTAGAACGGGTTGTAACGATCACCAAAGCTGACATTGAAGACAGCCTCAAGATGCTCAAACAGGTACCGCCCAGACAGTCGTAACCAGTTAAGCAAAACGGTTATCCTTCTATTCTGTTACAGAATTGATCATAACATGCGTACAGGTGAGTGCATTTGACTCTTATCAAGCCGCCCCTGCCTTTGATTTCCGCCATTCCTTGATCACCAGAAAACCGACAAAACCCAGGGTAGTCAGGCCAATCAACATACCAATAAAAATTGAATAGTCAAAAATATAACGACCACTTTTTGGATCATATACCGTACAGAAAAGCCGTATGCGATTACCAATATGGGTTATCAGTGATCCACCTTTCGGTGTACCGAATACGAGTTCTTTTAGCGGTTCTACCAGTTTAGGGGTATCAAATTTCATGTCATAAACCTGACGATACACCTTGCCATCCGCATCAACCACAGTAGCCTGTATCAGGTGGTCAAAACCATGTGGGCTGGCGTAGTACAGAAAGCCCACATCCCTGGACAACTGGTCTAACGTAGGCTGGTCTATACTGAAAAATGTCCAGTTATCCATGTCAACGCCCTGCTGCGCAGCAAACAGGCGCATGGCCTGGGGGCTATCGTTGAACACATCAAAGCCAATCGTAATAACATTGAAACTATCCTTACCCAGTACCTGCTGTGCCTCTTTAATAACTGATTTCAAATGCTGTGTAGTAGTTGGGCAGATATGGTAGCAGCTGGTATAGATCATACTGATCACCAGGGGCTTGCCACGATAGCTGGACAAATTGACTGGCTTTCCCTGGGTATTGAGCAAAATATAGTCACCGACAGGCTCTCCAATAGCTGCCTGACTGGTTTGCAAGGCCTGTTTGGGATCAAATGTACTGGCAGACGTAACCGAGGCTACCGAGGTTATTTGTATCCCGAATAGCAGACAGCCTGTTGTCGCAATGATGATCCGGCGTAGCAGTTGATGTGCTTGCATAAGCTATAGCTTATCTCAGTTCCTTATACTAATGCCAACCCTGAACAGCAACACGGGCAGGGAACAAAATCCCCTGCCCGTGTTGATGGAGGTTGCTTACAGCCCTGTATCAGGAAAGTCCCCAGGTAGAAGCCAGATACTTCCAGTTAACAAAGTAGTAAAGAACGAATGACAGCAGGAATACCATCGCCAGGGCAAACGTGCCCGGAATCGCTATTTTACCCATACCGATACCTTCGTAATCGGTTATCGGTTCAGCGATCAACGGTTCGTGGTACTTCTGATTACCCAGTTTCTTACCGAACAGCAAGGAGCCCACAATAAGCAGACAGAACAGCGCACCGCCAATAACGGCCACTACCACAGACATACCCGCAAGACCCATCAGGGTATATGCCGTAGCCGGGAAGTCATAAGGCATCGCCGCACCTGACATGGCCATATCCCAGTGTCGCCTTGGTACACCCAGCGTGCCGGCGCCCATCATAAACAGGGACACACCCGACATGCCTATACCGAAGATATAGGGTTGCCACTTGGCCACGTTCTTGAAGATCATTTCTCTACGGAACAATACCGGTACCAGCCAGTAGGTCAGCGCCATGAATGCCAGTGTCGTACCGGTAGCCACCGTTGCATGGAAGTGTCCAGGCACATAGATGGTGTTGTGGATAATCAGATTGATCTGCTCAACACCCATGACCACTCCGGAAATACCGCCCAGAAAGCCAAAGATAATCAATGACAGAAACATGGCGGAGAATGTGGGGTTACCCCATGGTGCCTTACGCAACCACTCGAACAGGCCCTTATCAAAACCACGCTTACGCTGTGCCGCTTCTATGGAACCCGGAACCGTAAGTCCATGAATCATACTGGCCATCACCGCGAGGTACATAGCGTAACTGGTATTGAATATCTTCCATTCTGAACTGACACCCGGGTCCACCAGTATATGATGCGCGCTAGCCAGTTGCAGGAACAGGATATAGAGCAGAAAGGCCCCACGGCTTACTTTTTCTGACAGCGGCTTGGCACCAAATACCACCGTAGCAATCGCATACCATACGGCTACTTGTGCGGCGACATTGATTTGTTGCGAGGAATGCCCGAAGGCCCACCAGATTATCCGGTACATCGCCGGGTCTATCGAGGCGATGTAACCCAGTTTCCACAACAGCGTCGGAATCAGGATAATGGCCCCGGAGGCGATCGTGAAAACGGCAATAATCGCCGCCACAATGGCACCAAAGGTTACCAGTGGCACAGAACCTTCATAGGTGCGTTCTTCACGTGCCACGACCAGGGTGCCGAAGAACACAAACACGGCAATTAATGCGCCCACCGCAAACAGAATCAGCCCCAGGTAAAATCCCGGTTCTGCTGCCATCGGCACATAGGAGGTCATCATGACACTGGATTGCCCCTGCAGTACCGACACGTTATTGGTAATCGCTCCTATTATCATCAGGAAGAATCCCAGCCACGCCCAGCGTGGTGTCGCTAACCGGCATCTGAGTAGTGTCGAGGAGCAAAAATACAGCACCGCCACCTCAAAAAAGATAATCCAGAATATCAGCACGTTGATACCGTGTGAGGTCAGCACCAGATAGAATAGATCAGCAGGTAGCAGATGAACTGCTGGCCAGCGAGTCAAGCCAACACCCAGCCCCATAATGCCACCGACCAGCAGGAACACCACCGCAGCCACTGCATTCAGCTTCATGAGTGTTTCTGCCGGTTTGTGAAAGAGCAGTCCGGTATCCGGGCATGTACGAAAATCGGTGTTAGTAGTCATGTCCGTGTCCCCTATTTCACGTAGATCTTGCCAACCATGGTATGGTGGCCGATCCCGCAGAATTCGTTACAGATAATAGAATATTCCCCGCTCTTGTTTGGCGTAACCGTTACGACCAATTCATACCCTGGAAGAACTTGTATATTGATATTGGCAGGTTGCAACGAAAAACCATGCTGCCAGTCCATCGATGAGAGATGCAAACGGTAACTCTTGTTTACTTCCAGCTCAAATATCGGCCACCATTCCCACAATCTGGCAACCAGGTAAATATCACTTCCAACAGGTGGTTTGACGACAGGATACTGGCGATCTGTTTCTGTACGTATGGTATATTTATCGACGACGGCCTGTGCCTTGGCCATATAGACTTCGGGTGTTGTTCGATAGGCTTCATTAGAAAGGTTCTGTTTTCCGACCACGTGCCAGTACGGCATCATGAAGGTCATGATCAGACCCCATATCAGTACGAGAGCTATCCAGATAAGTTCAACACGTTCAATGGGTTCATTCCACCAGATTCGTTTTGGTGGGGGGCTAAGTGTGCTCATGTTACCGCCTCCAGGATTCTTGTTTTATTGTGCTATCGGTACCGTAACGAGTTCCATGACACCCCAAAGTATGTAAAAAACTGTAGGAATAACCACTCCAAGAAAAAGCAGCAGGAACGGATTATCAATGATACGTTGCATAACAGGAATGGGTTCATCCTTGTCCTGTTGATCACTCGTGTTATCTGACATCTGGTAGGCCCCTTGTTGATTTGTTGTAGTAGTTCGTATGTACAGTCTTTATTTAAAAACACCTGCATTTTTCGAAAAGCAGTATATTTCATAAGGTTTAGCGACCATATTCCACACATAATGTAAGCTGCACGTGACGCCTTCCTACCCTAATGAAACCCTACATTACTTGCACACGCTACAAATTGATATATATCAATTTTAACCTGATAGCTCCAGAAAAACACAGGTCTGTAGCATTTAAATATTGAATATAGACGATTTCTACAGGAAAAGTTAGGGTAGAATCATATTTTGTTCAGTTAATAAAAAATGACATCATGACACAGAAAACATCATCGAACTCATATACCCTGCTGGTTAATATTTCACTTCTGCTTACCCTGATAACTATCATTCTCAGTGCTTATATACGCCTGTCAGTGAATGGCCTGGGATGTGAAGACTGGCCTGACTGTTACGGTTACGTAGGGCCAGTAAGCCAATATAGTCCTGCCGCCTCCTTCACCGATGCAGCACCTGAAAAACCACACGGAGTTGCCCGCGCCATGCACCGTGTGGTTGCCTCTGTGCTGGGTGTGTTTGTAGTACTTGTCCTGGTGATAGCGATACGATTACGTAAAAAGGGAGGGCCTGGTATTACGATGCCACTGGCCGTATTTGCGCTGACCGTGTTTCTTTCCGTGTTGGGTTACAGCACGCCATCGCCATGGGTACCAGCAGTAACACTGGGCAACCTGCTGGGTGGCATGCTGATGCTGGCCCTGTTATGGTGGATGGGACAACAATCTGTGGCGAGCGGCCAGCCCCCTGTAGAGTATGCCCCTGCACTCAAGCCCTGGGCATTACTGGGAGCTGTGCTATTAATCGTGCAAATCAGCTCGGGAGCGTGGGTCAGCGCCAATTTTGCCGGTCCTGCCTGTCCTGAAATTACTGTTTGTGAGGGCAGCATATTGCCAGCCAGCGGCCTGTCCAAAGGATTCTCAATATTCCGTGAATTACAGGTTGATACAGCAGGACGAATCAAGCCTGATGACAGCATGCCAGCCATTAATATGGTTCACAGGGCAAGCGCAGTGTTATGCTTCCTGTTCTTATTGTGGCTTGCTATCAAGGTAATCAGCACAGACAGAAACATCCGTTCAACCGGGATCGTCATCCTGGTTTTGTTGTTCACACAGGTTGGACTGGGTATGGCCTCTGTCATACTGGCACTGCCACTCGGCCTGGTCACTGCCCATAATGCAACTGCAGCGCTACTGCTGCTGGCTGTTACCAACCTGAACCAGGTGTTATTCAGAAAATCGTGAGTTCAGAGGCCTGAAGCGGAAAAAACCACTCAGAAATCCCAGGTTCGCCGGCCTTCATTGTGCTGCAAGGATTTTAATCGAGCCAGGATCTCATCACGATGCGCGAGTAAAGAGTCATTATTCATGCAACGGAATACATTTTCCTCATGCTTGCTGTGTTCAGTCATGGCCTTGTGCAAGGGTTCTATTGAATCCAGAAAATGGTCAAAATCATTTGTTTTAATTATGTAAGCCAGATCGCGTAAAAGGCGTACCAGATCATCATGTTCTTCACTCAGATCTACTATTTCTCCTTCAGAGCCGCCTAGTTCCTTAATAAAAAATGGGTAGAGAACCTCATCTTCCAAACGCATATGTAGCTTGAGATCCTTTACGAATTCTTTAAACAGCCGTGTTGCATTCTTCCACTCACCCACTTCCGCTGCCATCTCGCATGCTTCAAGTGCTTCATCATACTTGCGATGATCATGAACCAGCCAATTGGACGTTTCGCTCACGTAAAAACCTCAATCCTGCCTACTATTGTTTATCGAGTTTATATTACTTGATACCAGACGAATAATACAGCATGTGAAGCCGCCGCCTTATCAGGTTGCTTTAGCAAGTGGATATTGATCCCTATAAGAATGGATTAGCCAACACATGGCTCAAGATGGGTGAAATAAAAGACAAAGCGCCCTTTTTCGAGTATCACCATAGAATTAGCACCATGATTGATACCATAGTCAGCATACCCGGGAATAGCACTGTCTAAATGGCATTCACTGGCATGCTGGGGAGATTCGAAATCACGATCGCGGTCATACCATGACAGCATCATCACTTCACCATAGTGTTCGCTGGCAATCCGATCCGCAAGCTCAATTGCCTCACGGTAGCCTGTCAGTTTCCTTGAAGGTGCGAAATTCAAAATCATTAACCCGGTTGCCTTATCCTGGTGTATATCCAGGCTTCCCTCCGTCTCCCCATCGAAATCAGTTGTTTGTTTCATTAAAAAAACCCTGGTTGCAGGTTTATCGCAGCCTCATTAAAGTATCCTGACGATAATACTGTCGTAGTTGTTCATATATGGCTGGATAATTTCGATTGAGTACATCAGGGCGCTCAAAAAATACTTCACTTAAAACCGCAAGGAATTCCGCTGGTGATGTTGCACCGTAGCAATCTATATCAGGTGATTTACCGGTTCTACATTCATGTTGAAAATGCTCAAAACCATCAGTAAATGCCTTAATCCAGTCTTTTATGTGCATACCTTTATGTAATGGTGGAAAACCATTGGCAACGCCATTTTGCATATCCAGCTTGTGTGCAAACTCATGCACCACCAGATTGTGGCCGTCAATCACACCCGCTGTTTCAACCTCATTCCAGGACAGGACAACCGGACCACGTTGCCATGATTCACCTGACAGATCTGTTTGCACCCGGTGTACGACACCATTTTCGTCGGTAATACTTCGTTCGGGTGCAAAGCCTGCCGGATAGACAATCACCGATGTCCAGCCATCATAGCCGTCCATACCCAGGTTCAGGACAGGTAAGCAGGCCTGTAAAGAAATAATCAATGCCATGTGTTGACTTATCGCCAGTCCATGAGCCCCTTCAAAGACCTTGTCATGCATAAACAGGATGGTCAGTTCCTGTAAGCGACTCAATTCCTTGTTACTCAGGCCTTCAAGCAAGGGTAATGATGAAATAGCCTGTTCCCATTGTACAGAGGTAACAATAGAACGCTTGATAATACGGCGGTTCAGCCAATTTTTAATGCGTTTAAATATAATAAATTCTCCCAGAGAATGATGCTCACCGTGACAGATACATCAATAATACCACTGTTCCAGTAATACAAAATATCAGGACAGCGTATGTGTATGTCCAGCATTACCCAGTGGCACGGTTTTTTTAGCCTCTGATCTGGGGTAGTATAAAGTGATGTGTATAGCCTTGCATCCTGTCAGAAATGGATTAATACTGGCTGCCCTGCTGGGGCTGACTGCCTGTACTCAGGAAATGCCACAGACATGGGTAACGATAGCTGACGCAAGGGTCAACAAAGCCACGTTTGTCGGCATCGGCAACCCCGGTGACTCTGTTGGGGACATCCTGACATTCGATCAGCCATTGCTTAATGAAGACATGAAAGAAATAGGCACAAACAGCGGTAGCTGTGTACGCACACGTATCGGGCACAGCTTCCAGTGTCAATGGACACTGACACTGGATAACGGAAGCATACAGGTTGCCGGTCGCGAACACGACCAGGGAACATCAACTATAAGTATCGTCGGTGGGACGGGGAAATACACAGGTATTTCCGGTGAAATGGAATCGGTTAATAATAACAATGGAACCTTTACGCAAACGTTGCGATACATCATAGAATGACAGGCATGAATATTTTTTATACGTAAAACACGGTGACTCCATGAAATTATTAGTTCGTAATCTCGCACGCACCACGACAGAGGCAGAGCTTCTGGAGCTGTTCATGGTTCACGGGAAAGTACAGTCATGCACACTGGTTCAGGATAAAAAGACAGGGAAATCCAAAGGCTTTGGCTTTGTCGAGATGCCAAAACCGGGTGACGCCAAAGCGGCTATGAAGCACCTCAACGGTAAAGACGTGGCAGGTAACCAGATCCGCGTTAAAAAGGCAGAGGCCAGGCAGGACTCCGAGTCATCCGGATAAAATTATTTCCCTGATTATCGACACTTTAGTTAAAAGTGGGAATTTTTCACAAGACGTAAAATAACACAGACAGATAGTGCGAAATACTGCCTGCCAGTACAAACAAGTGCCATATCCCGTGAGCATGTTTCATTCGCTCATCGATGACATAAAAAACAATACCGCTGGTATAAAGCACCCCGCCCAGCACAAGTAATACAAGGCCGCCTCTGGGCAATGCCTGTATCAGTGGGTACATGGCGACCAGGATCAGCCAGCCCATCAGCAGATAGATGACCATCTGTATAGATCGAGATCCCTTCTTGTGAAGCGTATCAACAACAATACCAACGATAGCCAGGCTCCAGATGATACCAAATAGCGACCATCCCCACGCACCGCGCAGGGTTACCAGCGTAAACGGGGTATAGGTACCGGCAATAAGCAGGTAGATGGCTACATGATCCAGCTTCTGGAAAATTTCCTTG
The DNA here is from genome assembly GCA_011052255.1 of Gammaproteobacteria bacterium. Taxonomy (GTDB): domain Bacteria; phylum Pseudomonadota; class Gammaproteobacteria; order DRJJ01; family DRJJ01; genus DRJJ01. The sequence goes on from DRJJ01000020.1 coordinate 11,321, forward strand.
GCTCGACCACGTAAAGAGTGATACAGGGTTGACAGACTGTACAGCAAAAACAGAGACGCCCCATAGACACTAAAACTGACGACTTTCCATGGATCACCCTTCTCGGCAGCATACACCACCAGTACGACCAGGCCAGCAAGTGCCAGCGCAGCACCTATCAGGTGGCTGATACTGTTAAATCTTTCTCCGTGATACATGGCTGCCTCGTTTGAAGTCTACTACTCACCACTATGAGCATTAAGCATAGTAAACAAAAACTGGGCATGTTCGGACGCCTCGCGACCAAGATTGGTAAGATAACCGCCGTCTTCCTGAGTAATGAAGCCTTTTTCATACAGGCTGCGTGCTGCCTTGATTTTAGCATGCTCAGCTGTTTTGTGGATCTTGATACCTTCCTGGCTGGTTGAAAGATCATAGAGCATCAGCACCTCTATTTCAGCCAGATTCTCTCCTGTATAAGACATCAGGACTCCTTAATAATACACTTATCGTTTACGGAGCGTTAGCTGTTAGCTACCGCTTTCTGAATAAGGGGTACGAGTGGCTCGGGAAGTTTTATGTTACCCGACAGTGCAAACTGATGAGCGCTATCAGTCATTTTATTCCATGTCTTGCGAATAATATCCAGCCACTTTTCCTCATCATATTCTGGATGTTTATTGGCAAATGCCAGCATGTAGTGTTCAATAAAAACCAGCCCTGCAACATCTTCCAGAGCCTGTGTGTCAGGATTTTTACTGATTCCCTTCTTGGCAACTGCTTCTTTTAACCTGTTGATCACATCTTCATCACAACCGGCCTGTTGTAAAAGGTCAGCTGCCGTTTTAGCGTGAAATTTATATAGTTCTTTACGCCATGTAAGGTAGCCAATACGATCCATAGGATAGGCGTCACGCGGTGATTTCCAGCGTTGAATATGCTGTGAGCGTATCGACAGCTTCACTGCATCATCTGCTTCGGGCATATAGCGCTCTAGCATATTGGACATACGATGGGAATAGAGTAATTCTTTCGGCCAGACCTTGCCGTCAACCGTTTCATGGTTAGGGTCTTCACTGTTTGCGGCATCAATAAGTTCAACTGCTTTATCGTATGATGATTGTTGACTGGGCATAAGGTTTACTCGATTTATATATTATGTTGTTGTATTTACTAGGTTTGTGTCTGGGATTAACAACCTGGTGTAATTATAATATGAATTGGTCAGATATGTCACCGGCCTTCTGTATATATTATCCAGTGCATCAACTGCTGCATCAGTCCCACAGCCTTATGTCTTCACTATGAAATCAGAAATACCCGAAGTCCTTATAGGGTGTCGAATTGTATTACCGTAACGAAAATACAACAATTTGGTCACATAAATGTCACCAGACATTGATAATTTGCTCGCAGTCATGTGATATGGACTGCTTATGTCAGATTCAGGTGGTATATACATTTTAGCAACAGCCGTTATTTTCATAATCGCAAAGAAAATATTTATTCGTCTACGGTTGTCTCGAGCAAAACATCCTTCTCTCAGAGGACACTCAAAATGGTCGCGGCGAATTGCTCGTCTGGTCCCCTACTTCGAGTATGACGAGAAGCGGTTTTTCTGCAGCGATGCGGCTCCGGAATCTGTCGCTAACAATCGTCGTGCCGGGATGGAAAGATTGGTGTTACAAGCTCGCAACCAGTCACCGTCCAGTCAATCATTTTGTGCCAGTCTGGAAGACTGCATATCAGATGCTGATTTTACCAACACATACCGGGTACCGTTTCCGTATCGCAAGCATCTGGATACGGAACTGAAGTATGGATCTGTTGCCACAGAAACAAGCGGTGTAATGATCAAGGACCTCGACGGTAACTGGCGATACGACCTGTCAGGGTCATACGGTGTCAATGTGTTTGGCTATGACTTTTATAAAGACTGCATGGAAAAAGGTTATGAAAAAGTCCAAAAACTTGGGCCTCTGCTTGGGCCATACCATCCGCTAATTCGTGAAAACGTTGAAAAACTGAAAGCCATTTCAGGCCTCGATGAGGTTTCTTTTCATATGTCGGGTACGGAAGCTGTCATGCAGGCAGTACGACTTGCCCGGTATCATACTGGAAAAACGCATCTGGTTCGTTTGTGTGGTGCGTATCATGGCTGGTGGGACGGTGTACAGCCAGGTATCGGGAATCTGCGTAAATCTGATGATATCTATACGCTTCAGGACATAAGCGATATGACGTTGAAAGTTCTGGAAACTCGAAAAGACATCGCCTGCATCCTGATTAATCCATTACAGGCCTTACATCCGAATTCAGATGTAGCCAGTGACGCGACATTGCTTAACAGTGAGCGTCAGGCCTGCTTCGACCGTCAGAAATATTCTGTCTGGTTGAAAAAGATCCGCGATGTATGCACACGAAAGAATATTGTCTTGATATTTGATGAGGTGTTTACCGGTTTCAGACTCGCTCGTCGCGGTGCGCAGGAATACTTTGACATCCAGGCTGATCTGGTGACATACGGGAAAACACTCGGTGGCGGTTTGCCTGTCGGCGTAGTATGTGGACGCCATCATTTGATGAAACGTTATAAAGAAAATGCTCCTGTGAATGTTTCTTTTGCACGGGGTACATTCAACTCACATCCATATGTAATGGCCTCGATGAACGAGTTTCTTAAGAGAATCGAGCTGCCTGAGATCAGAAAAATATACAGGGAATCCAATGCGTTGTGGGATACAAGGGTCAGTAGACTCAATTCAGGACTGGAACAATCTGGAATTCCTGTCCGGGTAGTGAATATACATTCAATCTGGACAATTCTCTATACCCTGCCATGTAGATATAACTGGATGTTGCAGTTTTACCTGCGTTCAGAAGGCCTGGAAATAAGCTGGGTGGGTAGTGGACGAATCATCATGAGTCTTAATTATTCAGAGAAAGATTTCAACGAAGTGACAGAGCGATTTATTAAGGCCGCCAGGCGTATGCAAGAGGATGGCTGGTGGTGGCAGTCCAGGAATTTTAATGATAAGACAATTAAACGATGGATGTTGACCGATATGTTCGTGGCTCGATTCCCCGTACTTGGCAATGTGTTACGTAGTTCAGTACGAGCTTCTGCTGAAGTTAAAATGAAAGAGGTGCATGAAAAATGATCCATTTGTTTAATAATACAGATACAAGTGAGTTTAGACGATCATTGTTGGCAGAATTCAATCACTACCTCAGAAGCGAATCGACTAAATATGCACCTGAAAATACGCTCAAGATTGATCTTCATTGTCATGATTACAATAGTGACATACCGGATGAACTCTGGGGTCGTATACTAGGATTGCCGGAAACATGGCTAAATACAGCTAAGCTGGCGAAGTGTCTTAAAAAGAA
>DRJJ01000021.1 GCA_011052255.1 Gammaproteobacteria bacterium
CCGTATTGGTAATATACTGCTCTAGCAAAGTCATTTTTAGCGCTAACTGTCTGATTGGAAAAACAGTTGCGTATACTAACACAGTGTTCGGACAGATTAAGTGGCTCAGTAGGCTAATATCAGTTGCTATTGGCGAAATTGCGACGGTATATACCCGCCAACCGCCTGGATTGGAGTAGGGTCGCCCTTTTCACTGATCCATGCGACTAACGCCTGCTGTGTTGAGCCCGCCGCATCATAGTTGGGCCAGGCCGTGTCCCAGGTCATCGTATCGGCCGTATACTGCTCGTGTGCCAGCACCACAAAGTCATGCCGGGACTGGCGCCCACTGTTTTCACCGGCTTCTATGCTGGAGGAAATGCCCATACCCAGAATAGCCAGATTTAGCTCCAGCCTGCCAGAGGTTTCCTGTACGGGTTTGAATGTCGATATGATGCGATTTTTTAACAGCTGCAGTTCAAGTGTACCCACCGGGTGGGTGCGCTTGTCCGGGATTCTCCCGGTAAACAGCCCCGGACGCCAGCTCTGGCCATTGACAAAAAAGGCCGGCGTATAAACGCTACTGACCCGATGCATGCGGGCATACTGACGTTGTCGTGTACCGTACTGCGGTTTGGCAAAACGGTCTTTCCAGCCAATGTAGTCCCAGTAGTCAACATGGAAGGTCAGCGGGATATAAGACTTCCATAAATCAGGATTGTCTGTATAACTGTTAAGGTGTTTTTCAGCGGGTGGGCAGCTGCTGCAGCCCTCAGAGGTATAGAGTTCGATCAGCACAGTCTGATTGACCGGGCTGGTCAATACCGTGTCATCAGCCAGGACCGTGCCACTGATGGTCAGTGCGAAAGCGAATAAAACAGCCTGTTTGAACGGGTTCAGATAAAACATATCCAGTCTTCCTGAGTGAAGCAATGGTATTAAGGAACCTCGTGATTAAATGAAACTTGTCTTGTCATTGCGAGATAAAACCCGCAATGACGGACTAATCAGAGGCTCCTGAAATATACAGCCGGAGCTGGCTCAAATACTCACAGAACGATAACATTTGTTGAAAGTCCAAAATATCTCACAACAGGATTATGAGTAATTACATAAAAATCAATATAATAGTTTTTCTGTCGTCTATCCTGCTGGCTGCCTGTTCCAGTAGCCCGCCAAGCAACGTCAATGACAGTTGCGCGATATTCGACGAGAAAGACGACTGGTATTCCGCAGCCTACGACAGCTTCAAAAAATGGGGCGTTCCAGTACATGTACAACTGGCTATCATCCACCAGGAATCGCGTTTTGTAGATGATGCCAAGGCACCACGCGATACCTTGCTGTGGGTTATACCCTGGGGGCGAAAATCATCGGCCTACGGCTTTGGTCAGGTCAAGGACTCCACCTGGGACTGGTACCGTAAATCGACCGGCAATACCTGGGCAGACCGCGACGACTTTGAAGACGTAACCGACTTTATCGGCTGGTATGGTGATGTATCGTATCGCAAGCTGGGTATCTCGAAATGGGATGCCAGAAAGCAGTATCTGGCCTATCATGAAGGCCACGGTGGCTACCGTAGTGGCAGCTATCGGAAAAAACCATGGCTGGTCAAGGTAGCAAAAAAGGTAGCCAGGCAGGCCAGTAACTACCGGGCACAGCTCAAAAAATGTGCCCACAAACTCGACAAGGGCTGGTCTATCTGGCCGTTTTAGCCAGAAAGTCTCAGCAAGATGGATGCCCTAGAAAGGGGTCTCATGTGTAAAATCAAGCGATTCATGCGTAACAGGATGCCGAAAAGCCAGTCTGCAGGCATGTAACAGCAGGCGTTGTGCCTTCTCCTGAACCCGGTCGCTGCCGTAGAGCCTGTCACCCAGTATTGCATGCCCCAGTGACTGCATATGTACACGTAACTGGTGGCTGCGCCCGGTTATGGGCCGCAGTTCGACACGGCTGGTTAACAGTTGTGCGTCCTGCGCAATCACTTTGTAATGGGTCACAGAGGCCTTGCCCGCATCGTGGTCAACCTTCTGCATCGGACGGTTAGGCCAGTCTGTGATCAGCGGCAGGTCTATTTTGCCGTCTGCCTGCTCAATCAGCCCGTCTACCACTGCAATGTATTGCTTTTGAACATGGCGCTCCTGAAAGAGCAGGCTCATTTGCCGATGGATTTGAGTATTTTTTGCCATCACGACCAGACCGGATGTTTCCATATCAAGTCGATGTATGGTGAGCGCCTCAGGGTATTCCTGCTGTACTCGCCAGGCCAGGCTGTCCTGCTTGTCCGGACCGCGGCCGGGCACAGAAAGTAACCCGGATTGCTTGTTCAGCACCAGCAGCGACTGATCCTGAAACTGGATGTCCAGGCCGGTATGCGGGGGAGGTCGATAGTCAATAGCAGGGAGTCGGTTCGTCATGCAGTGCATCATACACTGAAGTCAGGATTATGGGATAATAGGCTGATCAAGATACAAGCAGGAGAGTGTTGTGCCAAAAGCCAGTGACCTGAAAAGAGGAATGATCGTTGAAATAAGGGGTATGCCCCATGTGGTCAAGGTAGTTGATTGCAAAAGCCCCAGCTCACGTGGCGCAGCGACACTCTACAAGATTCGCTACACTAATCTGCAAACCGGACAGAAACAGGACGAATCACACAAGGGTGATGACTTTCTGAAAGAGGCCGACTGCATGAAAGTCAAAGTGCAGTATTCCTATCAGGATGGTGATCAGTACACCTTTATGAATATGGAAGATTTTTCACAATACAGTCTTATCAGTGATGATCTGGAAGGGCAGACCGAATACCTGCTGGAGGGGCTGGAAGGCATCACCTGCTTACTGTTAGACGGCGTACCGATTGCAATCGAACTCCCCCAGTCTGTCAATATGGAAATTGTCGAAACCGCACCGGGTATCAAGGGTGCTTCCGCTACCGGGCGTACCAAACCGGCCAGACTCACATCCGGTCTGGAAGTACAGGTTCCTGAATATCTTGCAGAGGGTGAGATCATCAGAATCAACACGGCCAATGGCAAGTTTATGTCCAGGGCATAAACTGACCTGTCAGCTATACGAATATCACCAGGCTATAAATATGTTGAAGTTTGAAAACCTGTCTATACGCCGCGGCGTGCGCGAGTTATTCAGGGACGTTACCTTTACCATCCACGAGCGCAACAAAGTCGGCATCACCGGCGCTAATGGTGTGGGTAAATCCAGTCTGTTTGCATTAATTCGTGGAAAGATGTCTGCGGACCTCGGTAATTTTTCATTGCCTGCCCGTACCGTGATTGCCCATGTCGCCCAGGAAACACCCGCAGTCGATAAATCGGCGCTGGATTACGTGATTGATGGCGATGAAGAACTACGTGGAATTGAACAAAAGATATCCGTAGCCGAACAAGATAACGATGGCGAGAAACTGGGACATCTGTATCACGATCTCGAAGTCATTAACGGCTATACCGCAGCCAGTCGTGCCGGGCAGTTGCTGCATGGACTGGGTTTTAGCTCGGCACAGGAACAGTTGCCGGTCGCGACATTCTCCGGTGGCTGGCGCATGCGTCTTAATCTTGCCCAGGCTTTAATGTGTCGCTCTGATTTATTACTACTGGATGAGCCAACCAATCACCTTGATCTGGAGGCCGTGATCTGGCTGGAAGACTGGTTAAAGGCCTACCCGGGCACCCTGTTGCTGATATCACATGACCGGGATTTTCTCGATCGTGTTACCACCCATATCGCTCATATGGAGCAGGAAGGCATTGTGCTGTACACCGGTAACTACACGGCCTTTGAAAAAATGCGTGCAGAACGACTGGCCAACCAGCAAGCGGCCTATGAAAAACAACAACGCGAAGTCAAACACATGCAAAGCTTTGTTGACCGCTTTCGCGCCAAGGCCACCAAGGCCCGTCAGGCACAAAGCCGCATCAAGGCGCTGGAACGCATGACCATGATCAGCCAGGCACATGTTGATTCGCCGTTTGATTTTCATTTCAGCGAGACGGGTAACATGCCCAATCCGTTGTTATCGATTGATGAAGTCACCGCCGGCTACGATGACACCATCATCCTGAATAAAGTCAGGATGACCATAGCGGCTGGAGATCGTATCGGCCTGCTGGGCCATAACGGTGCCGGTAAATCCACCTTGATTAAACTGCTCGCCGGTGAAATAAACCCCATGTCAGGCGGGCGAGTAGAGGCAAAGGCCCTGAACATCGGTTATTTTGCACAACATCAACTCGAACAGCTCGATCTGGAGGCCAGTGCCTTGCTGCACTTGCAGCGTATCGATAAAAGAGCCAGCGAGGCGCAGCTCAGAAAATACCTGGGCGGTTTTGCGTTTAGCGGCGACATGGCCACATCACCCGTGGCACCCTTTTCCGGGGGCGAAAAGGCACGCCTGGTACTGGCCATGATCGTGTACCAAAAGCCCAACCTGCTGTTGCTGGATGAGCCAACCAACCATCTTGATATCGAAATGCGACTGGCGCTTAGTATTGCCCTGCAGGAATTTGAAGGTGCAATGATCATCGTATCGCATGACCGTCACATGCTGCGTACCGTAACCGACACCTTGCTGCTGGTACATGATGGTCAGGTCGACGACTTCACTGGCGACCTCGATGACTATCAGGCATGGGTCAAGGAAAGTAATAAAGACAAGGCTACACCTAAAAAATCAGACAAAGGCAATACAAAAAAAGTACAACGCCAGCAATCCGCAGAGCAACGTAAACAAAAAAAGACCGTCACTGCGCAAATCAGGAACCTGGAAAAAAGTATAGAAAAGCATAATAAAAAACTCGCAACCCTGCTCGAAAATCTAGCTGATTCATCAATTTATAATGATGAAAATAAACTGAAATTACAGCAGTTGCAGCTGCAGCAGACCGAAATAAAGGTCAAGCTGGAAGCTGACGAAGAGCTATGGATGGAAGCAAATAGTGAGCTGGAAACCCTGACAGAGCCTGATTGAACACTGCCCACTATACCCCCTCTCCCCCAGGGAGACGGCTACACGGATGTAGCCGGTAGGGTAACGCAGGACGCAGTTACCGAGGGTTGGGGTGAGGGGATCTATAATAGCTAAGGCCTATGACTGAAACTATTTATTTCAATTCGGGTCAATATGATAACGTCTTTTACATCAAGCAGTGCGCAGAACACAAGGAACCACTATGCCCGCACACGAAAACCAGCAACAACTAGCCTGCATGCAGCTATGGGGCGGTAACCAGCGTTCACGCGAAAGCATCTCACTGGAAGGTATCGACGCCTGGGTCTACTGCAACCCTTATGATGGATCAGACCAGGGTGGCGATATCCACTACATGACATCATGCGCAACCGGCCGCATCACCCGTATCGTCATAGCAGATATCAGTGGTCATGGAGAACTGGTCGCAGATTTCGCAGTAATACTCAAACAGCTCATGCATCGCTATATAAACTATATCAGCCAGGAGAAGTTTGCGCGTGAAATCAACAACCATTTCTGCAAGATCTCTAAAAAAGGCCAGTTTGCAACAGCCATCATCATGACCCATTTTGCCCCAACCGGCGAACTGACATTCTGCAACGCAGGTCATCCCAGTCCGCTGGTATACAGAAATAACAGCAAAAGCTGGCACAAGCTGGAACAGGAAATCCTGGATGATCAGGATCATACCAACGTCCCGTTCGGTATTGTAGAAAATACCGAATACAAACAAAACAGAGTGGTTCTGGGCGAAGGTGATATCGTCATATTATTTACCGACGCACTAATGGAAGCACTGATGTCATCATCAGAAGACGACGGTCTGGAATTGCTACAGAAAATGCTGGACAGGATCAGCGTAACCGACCCGAATATCCTGCTCGAATCCATTATCGATTCGCTAAAAAAAGTACTGGATGAAGACAAGTTTACAGATGATATGACCATTCTGGTATTGTCGCCGAAGTACTTGTATAAACTGGCGCTTAAAAACAGGTTGAAGGCACCGGTTGTGTTAGCAACCGGAATGTTCAGGGCGCTGGTTAACAAAGACAGGAAATTGCCGAAGCTGGAGCTTGATCTTCAGAATCTTGGAGGGTTGTTTCTGGACCGTTTTAACCGTAAGAAGAAACCTTAATATTTATAGATTCAGTTTAGTAAACACCCTCTCCCTCAGGGAGAGGGTTGGGGTGAGGGGACATTAAGGACGCAGTTGCCGAGGGGTCAAAAACAGGTAACACTTTGTTTTTACATTATATATCCTCGATTATGTTGTTGTCATGTCGTTTAAGGTAAGCATTGGAACACAATATAAACACAATATAAACACAATATAAACACAATATGGACACCCAACCTAATACACACTTACAAAACCCATGATCACATAGACCCAACAATCAGAACCCGAAACAAAACACCATCGTTTACAAGACAAACAGAGATTCAAAACCGATATCAGCAGATAACCACGAATTTATGACAGCACCATTCCTCAACCCACAGTTGAAAGTATCTGCTTGTCAGGAGAAATGAATTAACGATTAGGGAAAGAACGCTTTACAACCCTGTAGGCCAGGTGTTCG
>DRJJ01000022.1 GCA_011052255.1 Gammaproteobacteria bacterium
CAAGCGCACCGGCGCACGTAAGTATCTTGCTTACTTTCAGGCGTATACCAATACCTATGCCGATGTGGATGATCTGCGTGAACTTTATGATCGTGCGCTGGCGGACAAAGATGTTATCGGCCTGTCGATCGGAACACGGCCGGATTGTGTGCCAGGCAAGGTACTGGATCTGTTGCTGGAATATCAGCAGGGCGGTTACGAGATCTGGCTGGAGCTGGGCTTACAGTCCAGTTTTGATGACACCCTCGAACGGGTCAACCGTGGTCACGATTATCAGGATTATGTGACAGCGGTAAAAGCGGCTCGCAACCGTGGTCTGCAGGTCTGCACCCATCTGATTGCCGGTTTACCGGGTGAGACAGCCTGGCATGTGCACACCAGTCTGCAACGAATACTCGAGCTGGGGGTGGAGGGTTTGAAGATACATCCGCTGCATGTAGTGAAAGGAACACGGCTGGCTAACCAGTGGCGTCGACAGAGTTATACGCCGATTGATCTGGATGACTATGTCCAGCTGGTAGCAGACATGGTCGAACATACGCCGGCTGGTGTGATCTATCATCGCCTTACCGGTACCGCATCAGAATCCATTTTACTGGCACCATCGTGGTGTTCGAAGAAATGGCGGGTACTGAATGCAATTGCTGATGAGTTGAAACGGCGTGACAGTTATCAGGGCAAGGCGTTTGGAGAACGATTAAATGGTTGCGGTTAATAGTAACATTGAGCTGGTTTGCCCGGCAGGTAGTCTGCCGGCCTTGCGTGCGGCGATTGACAATGGTGCCGACGCGGTATACCTGGGTTTTCGTGATGACACCAACGCACGTAATTTTCCGGGACTGAATTTTGACACGGCTGAGGCACGCAAAGGGATTGACTATGCCCATGATAGAGGCCGCAAGGTGTTGCTTGCATTGAATACCTATCCGCAGCCACAGCATTTTGAGCGCTGGACACAGGCGCTGGCGCAGGCGGATAGTCTGGGCGTTGATGCGGTGATTCTGGCCGACCCCGGGCTAATGCAATATGCGACCGAACAGTATCCAAACCTGCGTCTGCATCTGTCGGTGCAGGGTTCTGCTACCAATCGTCATGCGATTGCCTTTTATCATCAACACTTCAATATTCAACGCGTGGTGTTACCGCGGGTGCTGTCCCTGCGCCAGGTGAAAAGTGTAATCGAGAGCAGCCCGGTCGAGGTCGAAGTATTTGGCTTCGGCAGTTTGTGCGTGATGGTGGAGGGGCGTTGCGCGCTGTCCTCTTATGTGACCGGCGAGTCGCCCAACACTTGTGGAGTGTGTTCACCGGCAAAAGCGGTGCGCTGGGAAGAAACCTCGCAGGGGAGGCAGTCACGTCTTAACGGTGTACTGATCGACCGTTACCAGAAAGACGAGTCGGCCGGATACCCTACCTTGTGCAAGGGTCGCTTCAAGGTAAAAGGCGACACGGCGTTCTATGCAATGGAAGAGCCGACCAGCCTGAATACGCTCGAGATTCTGCCGGAACTTGTAAAAATGGGCATTGCCGCAATCAAGATAGAAGGGCGGCAGCGTAGCCCGGCTTATGTAAAACGGGTGACACAGGTTATGCGAACTGCATTGAACCGTTGTCAGCAGGATCCGGACAGTTATACGCCTGCTGCTGACTGGGTGGCTGCGCTGGATCATGTTTCGGAAGGACGGTCGCACACGCTGGGTGCATTGCACCGTCCCTGGCAGTAATCAAGGTAATTGATCATGAAATTATCACTCGGGCCATTGCAGTATTTCTGGCCAAAGAAGAAAGTAACCGGGTTTTATAAACGGGCCGCCGACTGGCCGATAGATATTGTTTATCTGGGCGAAGTGGTTTGTGCCAAGCGCCGGGAATTAAAACTGGATGACTGGTTACAGATTGCCGAGCATTTGAATGCGGCCGGTAAAGAGGTTGTTTTATCAACCTTGATACTGATCGAAGCCGATTCAGAACTCTCTCAATTACAGAAGATTTGTGATAACGGGCGATACCGGGTAGAAGCCAATGATATGTCAGCGGTACATTTACTGGATGGCAAAAGCCGGTTCGTGGCAGGCCCTCATATCAATAGTTATAACGCTGGCACACTAAATGTGTTGCATAGCTGTGGTGCAGTGCGTTGGGTAATGCCTTTTGAGCTTGGGCAGTCTACTTTACAGAGACTGATCACACAAAAACCGGACGGACTGGAAACCGAGGTGCTGGTTTATGGTCGCTTGCCACTTTCGTTCTCTGCACGTTGTTTTACAGCACGTGCAGATAACGTAGCCAAGGATCAATGTGAGCTACGATGTATCAGTGACGAAAATGGTTTACCGCTGCAGACACAGGAAGGTGAGCAACTGTTTACCGTCAATGGTGTCCAGGTGCAGTCCGGAGTACCCTGTAATCTGATTGGGGAAATTGATACGCTGATGGAAATGGGGGTTGATGTATTGCGTCTGTCACCCGAAACCGGGTATATGGCTGGCCTGGTTACATTGTTCCGTGAGGTTGTGGATCAGCAATGCAGCGCAGCAGAAGCCGTAGCGTTATTACCGAAACTGATAACAGAACAGAAATGGTGTAATGGCTTCTGGCATGAGCAGCCGGGTATGAACTGGGAACATAAATTAGTGCAGCTTTGATTGTGCCCGGATGCTTGTGAACGTTATGGGAGCTGGATATTGATCAGCTCACTGACAGGTCGCCTTGCGTTCAGATGCCTGAACAGGCTGGCCAGACGAATGCCAATCACCTCACCAGTAAATGCCTTGAAGTGAGCCTCAGTATCGAATTCCAGCGCATCGAGCATATTTTTCAGATACAGCCCATCCTCGGTGTTACCCTCCATACACAACTGGCGTGCGAAGAATAAGGTGTCCGGGTCTTCTTTACGGGAGGCGAGCAGCAGGAAGTCATTCAACTGGCCACTGATATGGATATCCGGTTTGCTCGTCAATCGATCGGGTCGAAACTGGCAGTTCTGAATACGGAAACGCCAGGTACTGCCGGTATCGTTTATGGTTAACCACAGTCGTTTGTCCTGCAGTTGTTGTAATCGTGAACTAAAGCTTTGTCCCTGCAAAAGATGATTAAAGCCATGGCTCAACAGACGCGCATGGACTGCATCCGGTATACCACGCATGGCCAGTTTCATCGGCCAGAGGGGAAGTTTCATGTGTGCTAACCTGTTGTTAAAAGATGTGTATACCCTAAGTTAGTCAGCAGAATATTAAACTGACCTGGGTCAATATTTGTACGCTTCCTGTTTTTAATTCATCGACAAGGTACGCTATTAAAAGTATGTGCAGATCCCATTATGTTCCACTGGCCTGTTAACAGTAAAACACGCCATTGATAAGTGTTCTGTAATATGCTAATATTATCCGTTGTCCCCAGAAAACGTCAAATACGGCCGAATGCAGGCCAGAGATCCCCATGTTATTTAGTTTTGAATGTACCGAACGAGGTTGCCCGAAAAATGACCTGCTCTCAGGCCTGACCGTTGCGCTCGCGCTGGTTCCTGAGGCGGTCGCCTTTGCATTTGTGGCCGGGGTCGGACCACTGGTGGGTCTTTATGCTGCCTTCATGGTGGGCTTTATCGCTGCTGTCGTTGGTGGCCGTCCGGGCATGATATCAGGAGCCACCGGTGCGCTGGCCGTGGTCATGGTCACACTGGTTGCTGATCACGGCGTCGAATATCTATTCGCAGCGGTTGTGCTGATGGGTCTTATTCAAATAACGGTAGGCCTGCTTCGTCTGGGTAAATTCATTCGTATTGTACCGCACCCGGTCATGCTGGGCTTTGTTAACGGTCTGGCAATTGTTATTTTCCTCGCGCAATTAAATACCTTCAAGGTGGAGAATGCTACGGGTGAGTTGCAATGGCTGCAGGGTCAGTCACTGTGGATTATGCTGGGTCTGGTTGCGTTGACCATGGCTATTATTCACTTCCTGCCGAAATTAACCAAGGCGGTACCCTCATCGCTGGTAGCGATTGTGACCGTCTCTCTGCTGGTAATCTTTGTTGGTCTTGAAAGCCGTACCGTAGGTGATCTGGCATCTATCGCCGGTGGTTTTCCGGAATTCAGTATACCCGGGGTACCGTTTACGCTTGAAACCCTTATGATCATTTTGCCTTATTCTATCATTCTGGCAGCTATCGGCCTGATTGAGTCCCTGCTTACCTTAAGTCTGATTGATGAGATTACCGAGACCCGTGGTCAGGGTAATCGTGAATGTGTTGGTCAGGGCGTGGCTAACACGGTCACGGGCATGTTCGGCGGAATGGGTGGCTGCGCGATGATCGGTCAGAGTATGATCAACATTAATTCCGGTGGACGCGGGCGCCTCTCCGGTATCAGTGCGGCGCTGTTCCTGCTGGTTTTTATCCTGTTCGCTTCAGATTTGATCGAAATAATTCCCCTGGCGGCACTCACGGGTGTTATGTTCATGGTGGTGATTGGCACCTTTGAATGGTCGAGCCTTCGTATCATCCGTAAAATCCCGACCAGTGATGCGTTTGTACTGATACTGGTTTCTGGTGTGACGGTGGCAACCGATCTGGCG
>DRJJ01000023.1 GCA_011052255.1 Gammaproteobacteria bacterium
CGGGTGCGCGATTCGGTAATATTTTCCAGCAGGCTTTCCAGTACCGGGTTGGGGTGGATAATACGAGCCAGTGTTGCGGCCTGTGTGGTATCGGCGTTACCGGTTTTCGTGATGACAGTCTGGTCGCCGGGTTGATTGCTTGCGACATTGATGACCTGAAAGCCCAGTTTGTCACCGACAAGATATGCCGGCAGACGCAGTTCAATGGTGTAGCCGTTTTCGCTTTCCTGCCATACGCCCTGAATTTGAAAATCGGCCTGTGTGACCATTTTGCCAGTCGTTTTATCTTTGCGTAAACGTCGGGCAATCACTTGTCCTGGCGCTGATGTGGCGATGCGGTATTGTCTGAATTCACCCTGTGGTGTAACCAGTGAAAGCAGCAGGTGGTCATAATTTCTACCTGCCTGTACCGGAGGCTGGTAGATGATTTGTTTATCGCTTATCCGGAAAACGGCATACAGTGAATTTTTTCGCCATCCGAGCTGAAATTGAACCTGAGTGGTATTGTCGAGATCAGTTGCTGTGTTCTGGTATTGCATGTAGCGGCTAGTGTACGGTAGCCAGTCATCGGTGTAGCCATCCAGTTCGACAGGGGTGTCAAGTTTACGCAGGAATACGACTTCCCGCGGGACATTCTGTTGCTCACCGACCGTCTTGATTGATGTCAGTGCCGGGTGATCGCTTAATAGTTCAGAAATGATACGGGTTTTTGCTACCAGTGCCGTTTCGGCAGACTGGCGCAGAAACTGTTCCAGGCTACGTACTGACTGGTAGCCGAGCCACGGGATGACCAGCAGGGTTAGCGCGACCAGCCCCAGCTGGGCGCGCAGGCTGAAGCGCGGTGGCCAGTTCATTGTTGTCTTCGCAATGGATCAGGCCTCACCGGTGTGCCAGCGGTAACCCATACCATAGACGGTATCGATCGCATTAAATTCAGCATCGGTTTTCTGAAACTTGCGGCGAATACGTTTAATGTGTGAAGTAATAGTCGTGTCATCGACGACAATGCTGGCCGCCTCCATTAGTTGTTCCCGGTTTTTAACCTGGCCGGGTCGACGCGCGATTGAATGCAATAACCAGAATTCCGTGACGGTCAGGTCGATGGGTGTATCGCGCCATGTTGCCAGCAACCGGGTAGAGTCCAGCGACAGCTCACCCTGTTTGATACAGGCATCGGACTCCTGTGATTGTGTCAGGGCCTCCATTCTTCTGAACAGGGCAGCAATGCGTGCCAGCAGGTGGGGCAGGCTGATATCTTTAGTCAGGTAATCGTCTGCGCCCAGTCGTAAACCCGATATGCTGTCGAGGTCATTGTCGCGTGCTGTCAGAAAAATAATCGGAATACTGGCAGACATGCTGCGTAAGTCGCGGCATAAATCAAAACCGGCCTCGACGCCATCTTCCAGGCTGATATCCAGCAGTACCAGATCAGGTAATTGCTGTTTAAAGGCCGAACGTGCCTGTTTGCTGTCACCGTAAGCCTGTACACGGTATCCCTGACGTTGCAATGCATCGGAATAGTTTTCCCGGATGGCGGGTTCGTCTTCAACAATGGCTATGGTTTTAGGCATGCAGGTGTCCAGTTGTGTCGCTTTGCCTGATTATACGGCTTTTAGGAAGCCAGGTGCAGGCTTGCCACATTTCACCATAATTGCTCATGATTCATCCTGTTTACATCCTTCTGCGCGCCATGTTCAGGCGCTTTAATTAGCACTGTTCTCTACCGGCGCTGGTCTGGATACCTCGAACAGAAAAGCTATGGAAGGCGCGCTGGCCCAATCAATGTAATCAGGAGCATGAAAAATGAAAAACAGGCACAATTTAATACACAAGGTAATGCTGGCCGCTATACTGACAGGTGGTCTACAGGGTGTAGCGCAGGCAGAAGACCTGCAGACAGAACAGCAGCCGGTCAGAGATGAGCAGATATTTTCGATTGGCCTGGGTGCATTTCTGGGTGCAGTGGTTGGCGGTCCGCCGGGATTTATCATTGGTATGATCGGTATGAGCGCAGTAGACAATTATCAATATGATAAAGAACAGCAGTTAGCACGCCTGGCCGAAGATGGTGAACAGGTAGCAGTCGCGACCCAGGAAAACCAGCAACAGGCAGTAGAGCTGGCAACATTTGAACCTGACAGGACGACTGATATGCAGGTGGCTTCATTATCGAATAACGCTGCTGACAGGGACCAGAATCAATTAGTACAGGCGTTGACAACTCACTTTGAGCAATGGGTACAGTTTCGTACCGCGCAGGCGGAGCTGGAACCGCATTTACACAAGCAACTTGTCCAGGCAGCAAGCTGGATGAGTCAGATACCCTCGGTGCGTATTGAGCTGCATGGTTATACTGATCCGCGTGGACCAGACCAGGATAATATGGCCCTGTCACGGGCGCGGCTTGACAGTGTGCGCCGCGCGCTCATCGCGGGTGGGATCGATGCTAAACGCATTACTGGTTACGCGCATGGCGAGAGCCTGCCGTTGTATAACGCTGACGATATAGAAAGTAATAATTTTGAACGCCGTGTACTGATCAGCTTTCAGGTTATGGAGGCGAAATCATGAACTGGATAGAACCGTTGTCTGAGGACTTTCTATACTGCGACCCGCAGGAAATCAAAACCGAGCTTTACCGGGTCTGTACGGATGAACAGGTGTTGCCAGAGACGCAGCATCAGAGCGAACCGGCCGGTAAGCAGGTAGATGAACAGAAAGGGTGGGTATCATGACTAAACTGGACCAGACACTGAGCCTGAGTCTGCACCGCGATGCCCTGCAGACGGCCGGACAGGTACTTTTTCTGGCAACAGCAGTAGGCTTGCTGACCTCGTTTGCACTGATTGCGCTCATAGGCTCGCTGGTGCTGTAATTAACAGGCAGATCTGCTGCTGATTACTTTGACAGCGCCCTGACGGACTGTTGTAATGAACCCGCTTCAGTGGATGGAACGGGATAATGGCGAAACCTCGCAAACGGGCAAGCAAGCGAACAAAAAAGAAAACCGCAGCGCGCAAGCGCAAAAGCACTAAAAGGTCTGGTCGCCGTTCAGTTTTACGTATATCCCTGATCACCTTGCTGATCGGTATCGTACTCGCATCACTGTATGGCGCCTATCTGGACTACATGATACGCGACCAGTTTGAGGGCAAGCGCTGGTCTCTGCCAGCGCGGGTTTATGCCCGGCCTCTGGAAATATACAGTGGCCTGGCTTTAGCCCGTTCCGAGCTGGTTAGTGAATTAAAACTGTTGCGTTATCGCCCGGTCAAAACGGCACGTGAGACAGGCACCTATGCGGTAAAGGGTAATCAGGTCAAACTGGTTGCCCGGCAATTCAGTTTCTGGGATGGCAGTGAACCCGAGCGCCGTATACGAATTCGTATAGCCGATGGGGTAGTTCAGCACATTACCGACCTCGACAAACGCCAGGAAGTGTCGCTATTGCGGCTGGATCCGGTGCTGTTTGCCAGTATCTACCCGGCCCACAATGAAGATCGTATTCTGGTCAGGCTGGATCAAGTACCACAGAATCTGATCTATGCACTGCTGGCAGTTGAAGACCGGAATTTTTACCAGCATGCCGGAGTGGACTTCAAGGCGATTTTGCGCGCTCTGTGGGCCAATGTACGGGCCGGTCATACCGTGCAGGGCGCCAGCACCCTGACCCAGCAGCTGGTCAAGAACTACTTTCTGACCAATCGTCGCTCGATCGTGCGCAAACTGAATGAGGCGGCAATGGCCATGCTGCTGGAGTCGCATTACGACAAGGACGAAATACTGGCTGCCTATCTGAACGAGGTGTACCTGGGTCAGCAAGGTCAGCGGGCTGTGCACGGCTTTGGTCTGGCCAGTCGTTTTTATTTTCAACGTTCCCTTAAGCGTCTGTCCCTGCAGCAGGTTGCATTGCTGGTCGGGCTGGTTAAGGGTGCGTCGTATTATGATCCACGACGTTTTCCCGACCGCGCCAGAAAACGCCGTAATCTGGTGCTGAAGTTAATGGCACAACAGGGGCATATCACTACCGCGCAGGCCAGCGCTGCAAAACAAAAACCGCTGGGGGTTTCTGTTATCACACCCGGCAGTATCAGTCGTTACCCGGCTTTCCTGGACCTGGTGCGGCGCCAGCTACGACGCGATTATCGTGATGAAGATCTGATGTCAGAGGGGCTGCGCATCTTCACCACGTTTGACCCGCTGATACAGGCGCGCGCAGAAAAAGATTTTCGACAATCACTGGATCAACTGGAAAAACAACACAGTATTGAGGCCGATCAGCTACAGGGCGCGGCGATTATTACCGATGTGCAGCAGGGCGAGATTGTGGCGGTGATCGGCGGGCGTGATCCTAAATTTGCCGGCTTTAACCGTGCGCTGGATGCGATACGCCAGGTGGGTTC
>DRJJ01000024.1 GCA_011052255.1 Gammaproteobacteria bacterium
CATGAGCTTCTTATCAGGGTTTTTATACCAGTGGGTCTGGCCGCTTTTAATGGCGTGTTTATAGGGTAAGGAGAAGCGAAAGTCGGCGATGGGTAGAATAGCTGCCGCATGTGACCAATACTCGAAAATATCACCATCGAGTAACATTTGATTAGTCATGGCTGGCTTGAACTTAGGTACTCTAGAGTGAAAAACATGATGGTGTGCTCGTTCCACCACCGATATGGTGTCGATCTGAACATAGCCTATGTGGTTAATAGCGTTACGTGCTCCCGCCAAACCACGCCCATAGGTCTGAGCCTGCAGCAAACCTTGTGCAGCCAGGGCAAGTCGGCGTAAACGCGCCAGTTCTTGTGGACGTTTAATCTCAATCATGGTCATACTTGCTAAAAATCCGTGTCAGAGTTCGTAGGTGGGGTCTAGTCTCGCCTTTTGCTTTCTCAGCTAAATAGAAGACTTCACTCGTAACATACATTAAAGACCAGTAGACCATCTGACTGAGGCATACCATGTGGTTAAATGGGGAGCTATGTAGCCTGTCCCACGCTACCGGTAGAATAAATGCAACTTCACATACCTGCAAGTCTCTGTTTATCATGTCAATAAATAAATTACCGACACTCTTTACAAAAATTCTTCAAAGAATGCTTGACCTGGAGCTAACTCCAACCTCTAGACTTCACCTCAAGTTAAAAAATATACAGATTCAGGGAACCTGGAGTTGACTCAAGGTTGTCATAACTAAGCACATTATAAATTGAGGAAGGCTTGATGTTAAAGATTACTACCAGAGGCAGCCTGCTAACCGGCCTGCTGGTCCTGGCTTCGGGTACCGCTGTTGCGCATGATCCGGTGTTCGGGCTTGGGCCGCATGTTCTGTTTAAGGGCGGGGTTGAAATTGCACCCCAGGTGCATACCAGTAAACAGGGCGACAAAGAGCAAACAGAGCTGGGTCTGGAAATGACCTACGGTATTACCGGTGACTGGGCAGCAGGGGTTGAACTGCCGTACGCATATAACGATGACGGCACCAACAAAAGTGATGGTGTAGCTGACGTTAATCTGTTTACCAAGTATCGTTTCTGGCGTAACGACAAACTCGGCTCACAGGAGACAGCAGCCATTATGGCGAAGGTCATCACTGATACAGGTGCTGACGACAAAACTCCACCACTGGGCAGTGGTACTACCGATGGTATCCTCGGATTGACCTACGGTTATGAGGCACGTAAATGGTATCGCTGGGCCAGTGTACGCTACCGTTTTAATGACACCAATGATGCCGGAATCGATCGCGGTGACATGATCAAGCTTGATTTTGTTGGCGGTATACGTCCAACACCTACCGGCTATCTGGAACCTGACACGGTGTGGTTGCTGGAGCTGAATGGCGAGTATGGCATGAGGTCATCATTAAATGGTACCGATTTGCTTGATACCGGCGGCACTCAGTGGTTTATTTCCCCCGGTATTTTCTGGACTAAACGAAACTTTGCCATCAAGGCTGGTGTCCAGATACCCATAGTCAGTAATTTAAATGGTAAGCAGGAAGACACTGATTACCGTGCCAAGATCGTATTTGAATGGCATTTGTAATAGTTAATTAATATGCATTGCAGGAGATATTGAAATGAAAAAAGCATTCTTAATCACATTGTTCAGCATCGTATTCATGAACGCGGCATGGGCAGCAGGGACACAGTACATTATGCGTGTTGATGGGCTGGCATGCCCGTATTGCGCTTACGGAGTTGAGAAAAAGCTCAAGGAAATTGATGGAACCAGTAATATCACGGTTGATCTGGACAAGGGCCTGGTAAAGGTTGATGTAAAAGAAGGCATCACGCTTACTGAAGATAGAATGAAAAAACTGTTTCAGGATGCCGGGTTTACCTATCGTAGTATGAAGAAAAGTTCTTTATAGGATCAGCGAGGTAGTACATTGCTTAACCGACAGTCTGTTTACAGACACGCGTAAATACATCCCTGTAAGCTCGACGGCAGCATCCCTGCTGCCGACGGTCTGTAAACAGCCTGTCGGCCAAGCAATGCACTATTAATTTTTGGGAAAAGGATATTAAAACTGGATATTATTTATATGAGTATTGACGCTACCACTTCTAAAGATCGCAGTGTAACTTTTTTTACATTGTTTACCACCACGGGAACACTGGTTTGCTGCGCACTGCCGATCATGCTGGTCACGCTGGGCATGGGCGCGACAGTCGCCGCGATGACGTCTACCTTCCCGTTTCTGATCACACTGAGCTTGCATAAGGGGTGGGTATTTGCCTTTTCCGGGTTGATGTTGCTGGTGTCAGGCTGGCTGATGTATCGTCCGGGTCGGGCATGCCCAACCGATGAGGAGCTGGCACGTGCCTGTAGCTCTGCTCACAAATGGAACCAGCGCATTTACTGGACTTCAGTTTTGATCTGGTCGATTGGCTTCTTTGCTGCTTTTCTTGCCTTACCGCTTCGTATCTGGCTGGATGTTTAACACAGTGAATCCCAAGGATGGGTACATGCTCTACTGAGCTTTGAGGAATAGCTTTATTTGAACGGTATTACTTTTATCAAAAATGTACTGCACTTTGGCGATCTTTTGTTTGCCACCAATCATGGGTTTTAATATGTCTGACTCAAGTGATTCAGGTGCAACAATCAGTAATTTTCCTTTCGAAGAGGCCGCAATATTTCCGATAGATTCAATAACAGATTCATATTTATGCAGGTACACGGTATTAAGGTTTAAAGTAAGTACGGGCTTACTTTCGTAAGCGGGTATTTTTAGAGTGGGTTTAGTTACCTCTTTGAGTTCAACAAGTTTGAACCCGGAATCAGAAAAAACGGTTGAAAGTTTTTTAAAACTCATCTCTGACGAGCTGCGAAAATTTACAATTCCTGATTTGAGATCGACGTTGACAGTTTTTGCATCAACTTCTGGAAGCTGGCCAATGTTTTTGCTAACGCTGTAAACACAAAAGGCACACACCATGCCCTTTACTTTTCCCTGGTAGAGAAATTCTTTTGCGACGGCCTGGGTGTTTATAAGAACGAGCAATAGCATTAATAATGTTTGCTTATACATACTGGTTTCCTTATTGGTAGTTATAGATATCAGAAGACGGTGTAAGTTATATAGCATGAAATCACACTGCTCGATTATCGTAGCCATTCCTTCTCCCACAGGGAGAAGGTCAGGATGAGGGGATATGTAGAACAGTGGGTTACCTATCTTGATTCCCTCACCCCAACCCTCTCCCTCAGGGAGAGGGAGTTAACAGGACAGCAGTGATAGTAAATAATTAATACGATACAGCATTTTCTGTGAAAGTAGATATTTATATTGAACCTGGAGCGCGCTCCAGGTTGTCATAACTTTCGTGACTTATTTGAGCAAGCGCAGATACAAGATAAAGGAAATCAATATGGAATCCAGTCGAAGATATTACAGACTACAGGTACTGGGGATATCAATCTGTTCATTGATATGGGTTCCATCTGTTAATGCGGCACCGATAACCTTTAATACGGCACTGCCTGTGGCGAAAGGGGAGTATCTGGTTCGCGAACAAGTGGTGGTAAACCAGTCGGGTGATGATCCTGGCGGTGCCAATCGGGATCGTAGCGAAACGGCTGCTGTTACCGCACTGGGTTATGGAATTAATCGTCAATGGGCTGTGTTTGGCATATTGCCTTACCGGGACATTGACCTCGATATAGATTCGGGTGGTCAGCGCATTAACCGAAGTAATAGCGGTTTCGGCGATCTTAGCGTTTTCGCGCGCTATACCGCTTACCAGAAAGACCAGCCGGGACAGACATTTCGCGTCGCTCCATTTTTTGGCGTCAAGGCGCCCACAGGCGATGATAATGCCCGTGACAGCCGCGGCACTTTGCCGCCACCGGTTCAAATTGCAACAGGATCGTGGGATTACTTTGGTGGCGTGGTGTTGACCTGGCAAACCCTTAAATACCAGGCCGATGCCCAGTTTAGTTATCGTGTTAACAATAAAGCCAATGGCTTTGAGGCGGG
>DRJJ01000025.1 GCA_011052255.1 Gammaproteobacteria bacterium
GTACGGATAATCGTGTTTTGTATTTCTGGTGCTGGTGCTGGTGCTGGTAGCGTTGATCTGCCGGCATGCTCAATCAACGCATCCAGATCAACCTGATCTTCAATGGCGCGTCGTATAGTATCAATTTTACGTTGAGCCGCACCGGTTTCATTGCTGGGGACCAGGCCCAGATGTCGCTCGTCAATAATTAGTTCCGGGTTACGATGGACGGCACCAAGAAGTTTTACATCGGTATAATGTTCCAGTATCGAAACCAGCTTCCCTTCATGGCGGCTGCCGCCCACCTGGTTCAGGATAACACCGGTGATACTGATAGCAGGATCAAAATTCTGGTAGCCCAGTACCAGTGGTGCGATACCTCGCGTCATACCACGTGCATCCAGTACCAGTATTACATTGGCACCGAGCTGCTTGGCCAGCGCAGCGTTACTATTGGTGCCATCCAGGTCGAGACCATCGTACAAACCCTTGTTACCTTCGATTACACCAATGTCTGCTGCTGCCATATGCTCATAAAAACGTGCAGTTATCTCATCCTGCTGCATGGTATAAAAATCCAGGTTAATACAATCGTGACCGGCAGCGCGTCCCAGCCATAGGGGATCAATATAGTCAGGGCCCTTCTTGAAAGGTTGTACACGCAGCTGACGTTTGCATAGTGCTGCGCATACACCAATTGAGATTGTCGTTTTACCTGAGGATTTGTGTGCAGCAGAAAGCATAATGTGTGACATGTTCAGCTCCACATAATTTAACTGTCAGACCATCTGTTTAATAAATTCTGAAGAGAATATTGTGATGGTATAGCATCAGGCAACCGGCAATTACCGGTTGCCTGATCAGGAGAATCAAGCCCTGCTTTCAGCCTTGTGATGAGGGTCGGCAACATTATCAGCCAGACTGGTGGGTAGGAAGCGTAGCACGGCACAACCAAATACAAAGATGATTATGGCTATCGCGACTCCACCAAATCCCAGAACTATTTCAGGGAGGCTGGGTGTGTAAGTGAAATAGGCTGCAGCATCCCCAAATGAGCTGCTAATAACATCCATATCCGGGAAAATCGGCATGGGATAAGCCTGCCCACCAATAATAATCGTAACCAGCTGGGCAAAGCCACCAATAATAACCAAAGCAGCGCCTATCGCGATCCAGGTTCTTGACTGACCCAGCTTGGTATAGAAGATCAGTAATGGAGCAGCGGTGCCAATCAACATCTGGCCTACCCAGAACAATGGAGTGTGCCCACTGGGACCGGCCAGTATAAATCTCTCAAAACCATGGTGTTGTGTGGCGTAGAGGTTAGTCAGGTGATACGCCAGTACGAAATAAAAGACTGCTGCAACAAAGATACCCAGTACATTCTTTAAACGATTGATTACTGCATCACCCAGTTCCTTGTCAGACCATTTATAGGTCGCCATCAGGAACAGAATAAAGCAGGCCATACCTAATGAGAATGACAGGGCTATAAACAGCGGTG
Source organism: Gammaproteobacteria bacterium (assembly GCA_011052255.1). Lineage (GTDB taxonomy): Bacteria > Pseudomonadota > Gammaproteobacteria > DRJJ01 > DRJJ01 > DRJJ01. Next base: position 1,484 of record DRJJ01000025.1, read on the forward strand.
CCATGATCGCTGCATCATAGGCAGAGCGAGCCACCAGGAAGCCAAAGATAGAGCCGGTACCGGTAGTGAGTATCAGGCGCCAGATAAAGGCTACGAACCCGGCTGCCTTGTAATACTTGTTCATCTTCTTTTCCATCATGAACCAGATATAGACGACAGTGATGGCTATAAATCCGTTATACAGAATAATGTTCCAGGCAAAAATGGACTTGAAGTTATACAGGGTCATCGCTTCGATCAGGCGGTCCGGACGACCAAGATCGAGCACCAGTACCATCAGGCCACCGATAAGCAGCGATATGGCCAGCAGGGAAGACATTCGTCCCAGCGGTTTGTATATGGCCTTGCCAAAGACCGTGCCAATAGAAGCAACGTTTAGTGCGCCTGATGCCGCAACAATCAGAAATATGGCGAATACATGAGGTGTACCCCAGACTATCTGGTTGTTCATGCCGGTCACCCAGTGACCGTTATGTTCCATATAGTATGCAGCACCCAGACCGGCGAGAATAACCGCGATCAGTATGCCCATCAGACCATAGAAGCCCTTGCTGTTGGCTTCAAGTGAAGTGTAGTTGACTTTACTCATGTGTCAGACTTCTCTCGTTAATTTCTTTATGCTGTTTATAACAGCTATGAATATCAGACGCCGCGGTAGCGGACACCGGTGTTCAGATCCAGATCCGCACGTAACTGACGTGTCTGATAACTTCTCATTTCCTGGCTGATGTCACTGTATTTATCATTCAGGTCACCGAAAATGATCGCATTGTGATTTTCACCAGCGCATGCTTCGACACAGGCAGGGTCACGAGGACCATTGACTTCATCTATTCGTTGCACACACAGGGTGCAGCTTTCGACGCAGCCTTTACCGCGTGGTACATATTCCACCTGGTTTGTTAGCTCTTCATGTACAAAAGAGCGTGCCTTGTAGGGGCATGCCATCATGCAGTAACGACAGCCAATGCATGTGTGGCGATCTACCAGTACGATGCCATCTTCACGCCGAAACGAAGCACCGGTTGGGCAAACGTCAACACAGGGTGGATTTTCGCAATGCTGACACATCAGGGGTAAGGAGCTTTCCTTGCCTGATTCCTTGTGGCGAACGGTAACCTTGCGTATCCACTGTGGGTCAGTTTCCGGACCATGTATTTTTTCGATGCCGTTTTCGGTGGCACAGGCGTCAACACAGGAGCTACAGCCGCTGGAACACTTGTTCGAGTCTATTAACAGGCCCCAGCGATTTTTGTCAGATACGGGTTGGTCTAAAGGTTTTGCCTGAGCCAGTCCGATAACCTTGACGCCGGGTGCAAGCGTTACCGCAGCGGTCGCAACTGCAGCGCCCAAAAACTGACGACGGTTGTTGTTTGTATCTTTCGATTCGTTAGTAGACATGTTTTATTTCTCTACTGCAGCAGGTCGTGGTGACGGCTTTGATGCATGGCACTGGAAACAGTCGATCTGAACCGATGCATAGGTATGACAGCTTTTACAAAAATGCCTGTCATCTTTGATGGTAACCGGCTTGCCATTGTCACCTTTTACAATATGACAATTAATACAGTTTTTCAGGCTGTGTTCTTTGGTGCGTATACCCTTGCGCATCGTTTCATCGCGTTGATGCAAGAGGTAGTATTTATGCTCTACACGTATTACATCCTTGGGAGCTACGCATTTATCACCTTTTACATCATCCAGATTGGGTAATGGTTTGGGTGTGCCCGCCGAGACCGTACTGCCAATAAGCAGTACGGTCAGGGTTGCCAGTATAGTTAAAAATTTACTCATGGATTGATCACCAATCATGGATATTGATTACTCGCCCATTGCCATATCAATGTAACCGGTAGGGCATACATCTGCACAAATATGACAGCCAATGCAGCGATCATAATCAGTGTATACATAGCGACCCATGGTCGTCTGGTTCTTGGCGGTACGATGTACTGCATCCTGCGGACAATAAATGACACAGTTGTCACATTCGAAGCACATACCACAGCTCATGCAGCGTTTAGCTTCAGCAACTGCTTCATCTTCCGGCAGGCATTCCATGCGTTCGCGGAAGCTGCCGATAATCGCATCAGGATCAACAGGAATTTCCTTGCGCAAATGTCTGTTCTCGGCTTCGAAGTGGCCCAGGAACAGTTTTGATGCAGGGATGATTTCGTGTGCTGAGCGATCTTCATAGTTGTGAACTGCGTAATCTGCACTATCAGTACTGCGCAGGTCACCCTCTTTCTCAACTTCATATTCAGCAGGAGCATGATCAGTTTCAACCAGTTTTTCCAGCAGGTTGAAGTGATGCACGTCAACCTTGGGACGATTACCCATGCTTTCGTGCTTGAGGTAATGATCAATACTTTCAGCAGCGATAGAGGCCTGACCAATTGCTGTAGTCAGCAGGTGAGGGCGTACAATATCGCCAGCTACGAAGTGACCTTCTTTACCAGGTACTGCGTAGTTCTTGTCAGCATCGATAAAGCCATGGCCATTATCGAAGTTTTCATATCCGGTCATGTTTCCGCTTTGACCAATAGCTGAAACGATCAGGTCACATTCAACTTCAAACTCAGTACCTTCTTTTGCAGTCGGACGACCATCAACCATTTCGCATTCTGCATAACGTAAAGCAGTGGCACGACCATCATCACCGACAACAACCTCGGTAGGCATAACGCTGCCTTTGATCTCAACACCTTCGTGCAGGGCATCACGTACTTCATGCTCGGCAGCGGTCATGTTTTCAATCGGGAACAGTGAGGTCAGCAGTACCGGTGCACCCTGACGAGCGACTGTAGAAGCAACGTCGTGTGCGGTGTGACCCAGAATAATGTTTTCAGGACGATCTTTTTCGTTAATCGTAGTGATTTGACCAATACGGCGAGCAACCGAGGCCACGTCGATAGAGGTATCACCACCACCTACCACAACAACCTTGCCGGTGACATGCTGCAGGCGTCCTTCGTTAAAGGCAGAAAGAAAATCAATACCGGTGATGCAGTTAGCCGCATCGGCACCGGGGATAGGCAGACCGCGACCCGTATGGGTACCAATGGCCCACAATATTGAATCGTAATCTTTTTCCAGCTGTTCAACGGTTATGTCATCACCAATACGTGTATTGGTTTTGATTTCAACACCCAGGTCAGTAATGCGCTTGATTTCACCGTCCAGTACGTCACGTGGCGTACGATAGCCAGGAATACCGTAGCGCATGAAGCCACCCAGTTCAGCGTGATTATCAAAAACGGTACAGGCATGACCCATGCGGCGCAGCTGGTAGGCAGCTGCCAGACCAGCAGGGCCACCACCGATAATAGCTACTTTTTTGCCAGTATCCGCACCGGGTGCATCAAAGGTGTATCCTTTATCAAGTGCTGTGTCACCAATGAACTGCTCAACCGCGTTGATGCCGACATGGTCTTCAACTTCGTTACGGTTACAGCCGTCTTCACAAGGAGCAGGGCATACACGACCCATAATAGACGGGAACGGGTTGGCATTGGTAGAACGACGGAATGCATATTCCTGCCAGTCCTGATCACCAGCCGGTTTTTCTATTCCACGTACGATATCCAGCCATCCACGGATATCTTCACCAGCAGGACAACTGCCCTGGCACGGTGGTGTACGATGAACATAGGTAGGACACTTGTGTGATGTATCTTCTTTGAAGATTTGCTCGGTCAGGTCATCCCATACGGTATCACCTTCATCGTACCGGCGAAACGTTAGCTTCGTGTTCATTTCGTCGCTGGAAGTAGCCATACTTTTTATCTCCTGGGTTGATACTGCAATACTTTACAATTCGTTATGATCGTACATAACCGGAATACAGTTCGTACCCGGTTTATAAATTAGTCATCAGTTTCTGAAGGCTTGTCTTCACTACCTTCATCAGATTCGCTATCAGTTTCAGAGCCGGTCAGAATAAGAGCATCACTAACCAGCTGGTGAACACTGACAATCATGTCCATAGGCATTTTGTAATAAGGCAGCACCTTGGTGAACTGGCTTTTACAGATTGCGCAGATGGCGGCCATGTTAGTGACACCATGTTCTTTAACAACATTATTGAGCGCCTGCATGCGAGGCAAAGCACCTTTAACCCTGACTTCCAACAGGTCGTCAGTCAGGATGCCGCCACCGCCACCACAACAGAATGTGGCTTCTTTAATAGTCTCTTCTTCCATATCCACATAGTTGTTACACACAGCCTTGAGGATATTACGGGGTATTTCAAATTGCCCGCCAGGCTTATCACCCATGCGTGTAGCACGTGCGACGTTGCAAGAGTCATGGAAGGTAACAACACGGTGATCATTTCCTGACTTGTCGAACTTCAGTTCGTCTTTCTGGATCATGTCCCAGGTAAATTCGCAAATATGTTGCGGAATAGGGTAGTTCTGGTCAAGGAAGTCGAATGGTCCTGCCAGAGTGTTCCAGAAACTATAGGCTACACGCCATGCATGACCACATTCGCCATGTACGATACGTTTAACCTGAAGATCTTCAGCAGCTTCACGAATACGCATGGCTACGTTCTGCATGGTTTCGTAACTGCCGATAAACATGCCGAAGTTACCGGCCTCTGAGGCATGGGAGCTTATCGTCCAGCTTATACCGGCCTCGTGAAATACTTTTGCATAACCGATTAGGCCATCGATATGAGGTTCAGCAAAAAAGTCAGCAGAAGGGGTTATTAGCAGTATGTCTGCACCCTTTACATCAAGAGGTATTTTTACCGGTATGCCGGTATCGTCAAATATCTCTTCTTCCAGGTCTTCCAGTGTTGCACGAAGTGCCTTTTCAGGCAGACCCAGGTTATTACCGATCTTGAAGACCTTTCCGAGAATTTCGTTACAGTATTTCTGGCCAATACCGACTGCATCCATAATTTCACGGGCAGCCATGGAGATTTCTGCTGTATCAATTCCGTACGGACAAAACACTGAACAGCGGCGGCATTGTGAGCACTGGTGAAAGTAGTTATACCATTCGTCCAGCACTTCTTTGTTTAGATCACGTGCACCAACCAGTTTCGGGAACCATTTGCCAGCGAAGGTAAAGTAGCGACGGTAAACACTGCGCAGTAAATCCTGACGTGCAACCGGCATGTTCTTGGGATCTGAGGTACCCAGGAAATAATGACATTTGTCTGTACAGGCGCCGCATTTGACACAGCTGTCCAGATAAACCTGAAATGAGCGGTAGCGACTGAGCAGGTCACCCATCTTGTCTATCGCGACGTCTTCCCAGTTGTCCATCAGTTCACCCGGGAACCCCAGAGCTTCCTGATGAACAGGTTTGGCCTTGAATGGGCCACTTCCCTTCATGACGTCTTTTTCAAGAGCTGGTATAACCGTGTACTCTTTCATTTCTGGCGTTTTAAAATCTGCCACTATAAATTCCTCAGTCTTGTTTTACCGTACTATCGGGTGCCACTACCGTTGCGTGTCGCATCGAGTTTGGCTGCCCAGGGTGCCAGATGACGTTTTTCGCGTGCATTGTCTACCTGGTTACGTGTCGGGCTAAAGAATACACCTGGTGCGTGCAGGAGTTTACTGATCGGGAAAATGATTGCGAGTATCAATACCAGCGTCAGGTGAGATATCAGCAACAGACTATTGGGCAGTGGTTGCCAGTCAAAATAGAATAACCCAAGCACAAACATTTTCAGCGAAACGATATCAACAGGAGACACAAAACTCATGCTCAGTCCGGTCAATGCAATGGACAGGATAAGTAGCAGCATCAGATGATCAGACGGGCTGGAAATGTATCTCACACGGTCAACGAGCAGCCGCCTTGCAATCAAGCCGCCAAGACCAATGGCCATACCAAATCCGGCATACTTTCCGAAACTCTGGACAATCTCAAGATTGATTAACGGCCAGATAAAAAAATCAGGGCTAATGGCGTAGCGCAAGTGACGGAAAAAGGCCAACAATAGCGATACGTGAAATAACCAGCCAAATATCCAGGTCCATTTGCTGGACTTGAACAGACTTTCAAACAGTACAACTTCACGTGTCATCCGCATCACAACACCCGCCTGGGTTGTTGGAGCAGGAGTGGTCACGATTTTCAAAGGTGCGGGAGTGCGCGCATATAGTCGTATGCGGTATGCGAGACCAAAAACCAGTATCGCCATAGCAGCATAGAACAGAAATATATATACACCTGACAATATTGTCATGCGACTGCGACCTCCGAATGAGTGGAAACTTTGTGGTGCAAGACTATAAGAAAGCCGGAACAACCGGCTCTCTTATGTCAGCTTTACTTATACGCAA
>DRJJ01000026.1 GCA_011052255.1 Gammaproteobacteria bacterium
CAGCAAGGCATCGGTGGCGAGAATAACGACTTTCACACCGCTGTTGGCGAAACCGATCCATAGCAGCAACAAGGTTATAAAAATAATCAGTGCTGGCCTGAACCACCACGCCTGTGTGCGGATTAGCGGCATCAGCTCAGTCGTATCCTTGGGTCAACCAGGGTGTAGGATATATCAGTCAGTAACAGGCCCAGTATATAAAGCAATGAACCCAGAAAGACCATTGCCCGCACCACTGCAAAGTCCTGGTTGCGGATCGCATCGATGGTATAACTACCCAGGCCTGGCACCCCGAAAAAAGACTCCAGTAACAGGCTGCCCATGAACAACGTGGGGATCACCACTACCACGCCGGTCAGTATCGGGATCATCGCGTTTTTCAGTACATGCCTGAACAATACCTTCAACTCAGACAGGCCTTTGGCACGTGCGGTGCGCACATAATCCTTGCCCATTTCCTCCAGAAAGATAGTCCGGTACCAGCGTGTACCCGACCCAACACCGCCAATCACGCCGATCAGAACCGGCAGTATAAGAAATCGTATCGCGTTCAGCCCGCCATCATCATAACCGGATATCGGCACCAGGCTCATTAGTTTTCCAATCAGATATTGCCCACCAATAATATAAAACAGTGTCGAAACCGACATCATAATCACCAGGGCGACAACACCCCATAAATCAATGTAGGTGGCGCGAAAAAAGGCCAGCAGCAGTGCAAAGGTAATATTAACCAGCAAGCCTATCAGTAATGCCGGTATCGCTATCGCCAGACTGGGCCACATGCGTTCACGAATATCCTCGCCTATCGCACGCCCTTCATCAGATTGCCCAAAGTCCAGCACAAACAGGCGTGCCGATTTTTCGTAAAAAATGGTGTCGGTGATGCGGCCGGCGCCCGCAGCACCCTCGTTATATAACAGCGGTTTGTCATAACCACGTTCCTGTTTCCATTTATCGATTGCCTCCGGCGTGACCCGTTTTACACCGAGATGCAGGCGCGCCATATCATCAGGACTGTTAACGACAAAAAACAGGGTGAATGTGATCAGATTCACACCAATCAGGATCGGTATGGCATACAGGGTGCGTCGAATAATATAGGCTATCATGAATGCTTGCCCGTTTGATTGTCTGAAGAATTAAGGGCATGGCGTTGGGAACGATGTTCCTTGCGGCGATAAGCCACAAAACCGGGCACCAGGCTCAGCACCAGCAGCAACACGACCGCAAAGATCGGCCAGATCACAGGCTGGTTCCACTGCCGGCGCTTCTGTTCACGCACACGTGCATCGATACGTTTATACATCAGCGTATTGTGTGCAAACAGGTTCGATACGGCATTGCCATACCAGCTATGATGCAACACGTATTGCTTGGGATGATAACCCCATATCCAGGGAGCATCGGCACGGATTATTTCCAGCATCCTGTTAATCACCGCAATACGTTCCGGACCGTTATCCATGTTTTTCATTTGATCAAACAGAACATCAAATTCAGGGTTACTGTAGTTCGCTGCATTCTCACCGGCATGTTTGACCCGGCTGTTTGGGCCATACAGTAAAAACATAAAGTTTTCCGGGTCCGGATAATCGGCATTCCATCCCCACATGAACAACTGGGCATTACCCTTGCGCATCTTCTCCTGAAAACGATTGTAATCAGTGTTGCGCACACTCAGTTGCAGATCAAGGCGAGCAAACTGTTTACGAAACCAGTCGAGCATGGCCTTGTCATCCGGACCACCGGCGGCGATATCCAGATAGATCACCAGTGGCTGTCCGGTTTTCGCATCACGCCCTTGCGGGTAACCGGCCTGTGCCAGCAATTGTCTGGCCTGGTCGACCGATTTACGTCGTGGCTTGCCGTTGACCCAGTCAAATATATACGGGTTCATGCCCTGCTCGCCTTCCTGAAAACCGATGATACCCGGCGGTAAAAGACTCTGTGCAACCAGCCCGCGACCATTACGGAAAATACGAATAAATTCTTCGTAGTCTATCGCAATGGAGATGGCACGTCGCAGCAACCGCGCCCGCTCACTGTCGCCACCCACTACCGGGTCGATCATATTAAAGCCCATGTACATGGTGCTGGACTGCACTTCGGTCAACAGACGTATGCCTTTTTTCTGCATCGCATCGGTCAGGTTAACCTCACCGCTGACATTAAACTGTACGGCCTGATCAAAGCTGTCTGAGCTGATGCCAGACAAATCATAATAGCCCTGCAGAAACTTGCTCCAGTACGGAATGGTTTCCTTTTCCAGGCTGTAGACCACTTTGTCGATAAACGGCATCGGCTTGCCGGCGTCAACCAGCAATTCCGGCGACACCTTCCCGCTGCCAATCCTGGCTGGATAGGCCATGCCACGAAAGTTGGGATTTTTTACCATCACCATACGCAGGTTTGGATTATTTTCACTAAGCATGTAGGCACCGGTGCCCACTGGATACCAGTCCATTGATATGTTGCGCTGCTTCATGCCGGGTTGTGCATAGAAACGATCCACCTCCGGTGGTGTGGGCGCAAAAAAAGGCATGGCCAGCCAGTACAGAAATTGCGGATACTTGCCTTTTATCCTGATCCGGTAGCGATAACGATCAACTATCTGCACCCCTTGCAGCGGATATTTCGTCAGATCCAGCCAGGGTTTGTGACGGCCTTCATCCTGCTCTGGTGTCAGCTTGCTATCGACCTGCTTCAGCTCTTTTGCATAGTCAGTCAGGCCGACGATGTATTCACTCATAATGCTGTATATCGGTGAATCCAGTCGCGGGTGCGCCAGGCGTTTGATCTGGTACACGTAATCCGCCGCCACCAGTTCCCGACTACCGCTATGGCTAAAATCAGACAATTTCCATTTGTCGGTCAGATCCGCTTCCGTCAGGTTCTGGTAGCGCAGCTCGCCCTGCTCATCACGCGCAAACGCAGGATGAGGCTGGTACTGGATACCGGGCTGTATCACTATCTCGTAAACGCTGTAGGCAATGTCTTCCAGCCTGGCATCTGCCGGTAACAGCTGATCCTGCTGGTCATAGTAATCGGGTACGGGTACCTGTTTCGCCGTCAGCGCAGCCAGACGATAGGGCCGATCAAGATAATGGTAATGCAGGGGAGGCTCGACTATCTGCCCAAGAAAGGAATATTCATTAGAACTGTAGGAGCGTACCGGGTCGAGGTGTTTCGGACGTTCCGAAAATGCCTGGTACAGAATATTTTTACCATCATCTGCAGGCGGATAGGGATTATTCCACGGCCGATCAGAGCATGCCGCCAGCACCAGCATACTGATAGTAAAAAACAATGCCTTGCTGTGAAAACCAAGTCTGTGTGCCACTGGTATCCTTTGTTCCAGAGATAATCAAAGAGGCTACTGCTAAAGAGGCAGCCTCCTGACATCCTATTATACGTATTTCGGGTAAAACAGGGGATTTTAGATGTTACAAACAGCCCCAACCCGGAAAAATGTCATTTGCCGCAAGACAAAGCTTGCCTTACTGTTGATGAATTCAATACAATCCCAACTTGAGGGCTATTTTATCTGCCCGACTCTGACAATACGGGATCGTAACATGGGTATGCTTGAAGGAAAAAATGCACTAATCGTTGGTCTGGCCAGTAATCGGTCTATCGCGTCGGGTATCGCCAAGGCCATGCAGCGCGAAGGTGCCAGTCTGGCCTTCTCATACCAGAGCGACAAACTGAAAGAACGGGTCGAAAAACTTGCTGCACAATGCGATTCCGAGATTGTCGTGCCCTGCGATGTTGCCGATGACAAGCAGATTGAGCAGGTATTCGAACATCTGGACGACTACTGGGATCACCTCGATATTATCGTGCACTCGGTCGCATTCGCACCACAGGATGCGCTAAAAGGTGATTACCTTGATGCGGTTACCCGTGAAAATTTCGGCATAGCCCATGAAATCAGCTCCTACAGTTTTGCCGCCCTGGCCAAGGCAGGACGCAACATGATGCAGGGCCGTAATGGCTCCCTGATCACACTGAGTTACCTGGGTGCTGAAAAGGCCATGCCCAACTACAATGTTATGGGGCTGGCCAAAGCCAGTCTTGAAGCCAATGTACGCTACATGGCACAGGCGCTGGGCCCCGAAGGTATCCGTGTCAACGGTATTTCGGCAGGCCCTATCCGCACACTGGCCGCTGCCGGCATCAGCGATTTTCGCAAGATGCTGGATCTGGTTGAGCGCACTGCGCCATTGCGCCGTAATGTCTCAATCGAGGAAGTGGGCAATGTCGGTGCCTTCCTGTGTTCCGACCTGGCATCTGGTATTACCGGTGAAATCACGCACGTAGACAGTGGCTACAATATTATTGGTATGCAGTTGTAGGTTTTTAAAAAGTAAGTCGGCTGCTACGGCTGCCGGGTGACATCTGCTTCTGTCTGGTTCAGTCGCGCTTTAATCCTTCAAGCCTGTGTTTGATCTGTTCCCTGTCTGGTTCCGGGTTTTTATTCACCCACTTTTTCACCTGCGCACCCTTTTCGCCCTGTATCAGTTCAAAATCCAGACCGGCACAAAGGTCTGGGTAACTGTCATGCAACGCATTACACAACTGCCGCAAATCCGGGTCATCCTGTATGCTGGCCATATGTCTGGCCACTGGCGACCGCTTAAGCTGGAATGCTGAGCTGGTGGCCGACAAACACTGCATCGGCGGGATCCCCGGTAACCGTACTTCGATGATCGTGGTACCGATCATTGCCGCACATGGCATACTGATTCCAAAGACCTCCAGCCGGGCCATTACTTCACCCTCAGGGACTGCTGATACCATGGAGGTACTTGCACAAGTCAACCTTCCAGTCGAAGAACTGCGTCATATAGTCGAACAGGAACGAGGCTGTATTACCTGGGGTGGCACTGCGAAACTGGCTCCGGTCGATGATCGCCTGATCTCGGTTGAGCGTCCGCTGGCTATCGACTCAGCCGGTCAGATGGTAGCCTCTATTCTGTCAAAAAAACTGGCTGCCGGTTCGACCAACCTGCTTATTGATATTCCGGTGGGGCCCACCTCTTAACCATCTGATTACCGTTGACCCACACCTGCACAGGATAAGCTCCCTGAGCGAGATTATGTCGAACATCCAGGCATGTCATACCACTACGGCAGTCGCTATTAGTGAATATATAAAAAACATGAAAGACCACAGCCTGCTGGTCGGTCCCGATAGTGAGTCAGAACAATGGGTATCTTAGATAGCCAGACTGGCCGGGTGCGATTATGTTATTGCTGAAAAACAGCGCCACTCAGATACATGCGTTTCGATTGGCTTACCTGATTTTGAGTATAAACACCGTAACGCTATCCTGATTGATGATATTGCCAGCTCAAGACAGACTCTGATCACTGCAACGCAGCGACAGTATTCCACATCCTGCCAATAAAATCTCTCTGGCCTTGACCCTGGCTAATGCAGTCAGGGAACTACAGTAAGCCAGTGCAGTGAATATAGAAAGTTAGTTACTATAAATTAAATAGATTGGTGTTAAAGCCACCAGAACCAGACCGGTGTAGTACACGTATAAACAAATCTTACATAAATCTTTTTTAAACGGTAAGCGAGCTAACAAATGCATAGATGTTTTTCTCTTTAGTATTTAATGCCTATTTAGTATCATCCCATATACTTATGTTTCCGACCTTGATCCAGGTCAATTTTCCCTCAGACCACACCTTCCAAATTATGACAGTACTTCAGTTACAAGCTACCGATTTTGTGAACAATTGTCAAACTTATGCCTACTGAATCAACTTTATTATCTAATACTTATATCGATTTTTACGAATAATTTACAGGGCACATTACAGGTAATAACATAAGGTTTGAGCCAGGCAGGATACCCGGTTCGGCAGGCGAAGCTACACCGCACCTTTTGATAGTAAAACGACCGGTATGGTTTTAACCAGAATCTTCATGTCCAGGCCCAGTGACCAGTTTTCAATGTACTCGAGATCCAGTTCCAGCCACTTTTCAAAAGACAGATTGCTACGGCCCGATATCTGCCAGATACAGGTCAGACCCGGTTTCACGCTAAAGCGTTTTCGTTGTATCCCTTTATCAAACAGGGCAACGTCCCGGAGCGACATCGGGCGTGGCCCAACCAGGCTCATATGGCCTCTGATGACATTAAACAACTGTGGTAGTTCATCCAGACTAAGTTTACGTAAAAAGTGGCCCACACGTGTTATTCTCGGGTCATTGGTTATCTTGAAATTAGGTCCATCTGCCTCGTTCAGGTCTTCCATCTCCCTGATTTTTTCTTCACTACCAAGCCCCATAGACCGGAACTTGATCATATTGAACAGACGCTTGTTTTTGCCTACGCGTTCCTGTGTAAAAAATACCGGGCCAGGTGAATCCAGTTTAACTGCCAAACCAACGAGTATCATAATGGGTAATACGACCGGCATGGATGCCAGAGTCACCACCAGATCGAACATGCGCTTGACGAGTAGCTGCAATTCATTCTGCGCCACCGGTTCAAATGTCAGCAACGGGATGCCGGCCAGATCCACCAGGCGTGTACGCATGACTTTCAGGTCAAAAATATCTGCCATTAGTCTGAACTTGACACCCTGCTCCTCGCAAGCCTCTACGATATAGGAAACATCACTGAACATATTACGGGTAACCGCGAAGATCACCTCATCAATTACCTTGTTACTCAGAACCTGATCAATATCATCTATAACACCAATCACCTTTGAGTCACATAAATCTGTACCGACCTTGCTTTTGTCTGGATCAAGATATCCGACGATATGTACTCCCCATTCGGTGTGCTCATGCAGGGTTCGGGAAAGACGTTGTGCCCGCTCGCCAG
>DRJJ01000027.1 GCA_011052255.1 Gammaproteobacteria bacterium
AAAATACACATGCAAGGGCGAACCAATTCGGGCATGCACTTCTCCGACCGTACGGCGATCCTGCATATATTTTTCATCAAGTTGTGCTTCAAACAGGGTATTCCAGTACATGCCTTGCATATCGATTACATGCTTTAGTATCGTCTTGTCATAAAAAAATTGCTCAAACTCCGGTTGTTTCTGTAACCAGGTGTAGAACGTATCAATGTGGGATGACATTTCTGGTGCAACGAGTTTGCCGAATTTTCGAATCGCCGAGATATCACCATCTGTAATCTTGTACAATTCTGTATACTCTATGGCACTGAGCTCGGTGACGGGCTCATGTGAGATCGTGTTATTCATTAGCATTTCCATTATTGATTTGTCGTTCACTGCCGGTATTTACAATAAAAACTAATGGGTGAAACGGCATAGAGTGAGGTTATTGTTATCCATAAAACTGTATCAAATACGGGAATGGGTGGCAAATTAGCCTTATTATGCCCGTAGGCCAATAATGTTAATATTTATAGTTCTTTTTAAAGATAGCTGTAGTAAATATTCTAAATAACCATTATATAAGTCAGGCTGTATTGGTGTAGACAGAGTGCTACGTCAAAATTATTTAGTGGTGCAGCTTTCTAAATTCTTTCGGTGTCACGCCAGCCCAGCGTTTGAAGGCCCGCGAAAAGGTTGAGGCATTTTCATATCCAAGCATCAGGCTGATATTCAGGAGTTTCTCATCCGTGTTTTCCAGCAGGCTCTTTGCCTTCTGGAAACGGGACTGATCCAGAACAGCAGAATAGCTGGTACCTTCTTGCTCCAGCTTTCGTTGTAGCGACCTGAAGCTTATGCCGGAGATATCGGACAATATCTGTTTGCTGATCCGGGTTTCCCCGATATAGGGTGTGATCGCATTCATGAGGTTGTTTTCCAGCGTATCAGAGCAAGAGTTCAGGCTGACGGAGTCGTCGATTTCATCCAATGTTTGCACTGCAAGCGATAAAAGGCCTCGTGGTATCGCAATAGCGGCATACTGTTTTGAGAAGAATATCCTGCCGGGGTTCAGGTGTTCAGAATCGTTTATATGGTGGCAGTGTTTCACGGTAAAGTGAATTTCGGCGGGTCGCCAGTCTTCACCAGCAACCAGTTGAACCATTTGTAGCATACCGGCGACCGTGAATAGTTCGACCTGCTTGTAATCAGCCGTTAAGGTGAGGCCTTTCTGTACCAGCCAGGCATATTCACCCTTTTCCTCAAGTACGTAATGATCACTGCTGCACACCGATGGGGCAACGGCACAAAAACGTTCAAGCAAGGCCTTCAGGGTAAAACAGCCCTGAGTCAGGTATTTTACTGATTCGATGTCGTAGGTAGCTAATTCGATTGTGGCCTTCAGGCCAAAAAGCGGTTCATCCTCCATAGTCGATATAGTATGGACCAGATTCCAGACCGGAATTTCCGGTACCAGCAAAAAAGGCTCATCCAGTACACGGGATGTTAAACGTACTGATGGAAGTATCTTCTCGAGTGGTGTTCCGATGGTACGGGCAGCCAGTATGACTGGCTCACACACGGACGCGTGAATAAGGGGAATATTATGGTGCTGCGACATTATCCTGATCTATATTAAAAGTATTGCATATTACTTTATCACTATTGTGATATGAAAATCGTGAAGCTGCGTAAATTGGCGTAAAAAGATAAGAAATTATCATGTAGATTGAACTGCATAGCGGCAATATATTACTGTAATATGAACATATTCTCTAATTCAGTAAAAAATAGTTATTTACTGGGGAATCGGCTAGTATTTCGATCGCATACAGGAGATTACACATAATGGATATTAATGTAATGAAGCAAAAAACCATACTTATAACATCGTTATGCTGTGCATTACTGGTAAGTTATTCTGCCAGTGCAGAAACCACGACAACAACGACCACCACTAACCCGGATGGCTCAACCACGGTCCAGGAAACAACAACACAAACAACCACCACTGGAACCAACGTGATTGGCCCGACAGGCGTGACCGGCACTATCCGCCGTTCAGACCGCCGGCAGGATCATCGTCAGCAAGAGGATCTTGAAAACCTGGGTGATGCTGCAAAAAACAGACCTCGTTCCAGACGATAAATTTTAATCCAAAAGAAACCGAAGTAATTTCCCGGAGAGGGTGAATCTGTTTGTGTTTGACATAGAAATGTCAGGACCAACAGTAGGATTGTTGTTCAAATTATAATTACAGGGTTTGAAAGATACATTATTTTCCATAATTTGAGATTTAACTATGTTTATTAAAAAATCAGTAATGTTGTTAATAATTGCCGCGCTGTTTTCAGTCACTGTTTATGCAGAAAATGACAAGGACAAGGGCAAGCCATTTGGCGATTACACACCCAAGGATTTTCTCAGTGATTATTCCAGGCTGGCTCCCGAAGGCGGTGATAGTCACGCCTACTTTTACAGTGATTCATCTGTAGATTTTAAAAAGTATAAAAAATTGCAGATCGATCGTATAAAGCTATTTTTTCATGAAGATGCTGAATACAAAGGCATAGATCCGACTGAACTTAAGGAACTGGCTGATTACTTCTATAAGGCTATTGTTGATGCGGTATCTGATGATTATAAGGTAGTATCAGAGCCAGGATCCGATGTGTTGCACCTGCGCATCGCGGTTACAGATATCATTCCTAACAAACCAAGCGCCTCGGTGGTCACGCTGGTAGTACCCTTCTTGTGGGTTGGTGAAGCAGGCGCTGGCGCTGCTGAGGGTGAAACGGGTAGTACACCGTTTGTGGGTGAGGCTACAGTTGAATTCGAAGCCATGGACAGTGAAAGCCACCAGCAGGTTGCCGCATTTATAGAAACACGTGTTGCTAAAAAGTATAAATGGAACGAGGGAGTAGGCGAGGGCGTTTCATCATATACCAAGGCATATTCTACCTGGGCGTATACCCAAAAGGCCTTCGATTATTGGGCAAAACTGTTGCGTGAAAGATTGGCAGCAACTCGAACTAAATAAAGCTACACGTAGCAGTTAAAGAGGAAGACACATGAATACTAGTAAACCCACCTCCATGTGGCGTTCATTGCCAAGGGTGACCGCATGCTTGATGGCACTATTCATAACAGGCTGCGCCAGCCTGCCTGAACGTCACGCCTTGCCTCTGGAACTCACCAACAAGGCTGGCATTCCGGGTATTCCAGAGGCTCGTTTCTGGGCGGACGAATGGCCGAAATTCTCAATTAAAAGGCTCGAGACCTTTAAAAATGAGGATTATCAACGCAATTACCCGGGTATTTACAAAAAACCACATAACTATCTTGCGATCTCGGGTGGTGGTGCAAACGGGGCATTTGGTGCGGGACTGTTTGCAGGCTGGACTGCTTCGGGTACACGACCGGAGTTTACGATGGTAACCGGTATTAGCACAGGCGCTTTGACTGCACCGTTTGCATTTCTGGGGTCTGATTATGATGACATACTTAAAGAGGTGTACACGACCACCTCTACAAAAGACATAGCCATAAACCGTAATATTTTCGCCGCTGCACTCAGTGACTCCATGGCCGACACTGAACCACTGAAAAAACTCATTGCGAAGCTTATTACCAATGAATTAATTGATAAGATCGTAAAGGAACATAAACGAGGCCGGCGTTTGTTTGTCGGTACGGTCAATCTTGATGCCGGCCGTTCGGTAATATGGAATATCGGGGCTATTGCCGCAAGTGATTCCCCGCGCAAACTGGAATTAATACGCGAGGTGCTGCGGGCCTCGGCAGCCATACCCGTTGCATTCCCACCCGTAGTAATTTCTGTTGAAGTAAATGGAAAGCACTACGATGAAATGCATGTAGATGGTGGCACAGGGACACAGGTTTTTGTCTACCCGGCTGCTGTTGACTGGCGCAAGATAACGAAAAAGCTGAAAGTGAAAGGGAAACCAAAGGTCTATGTCATTAGAAACTCATTTCTTGATCCTGACTATCGAGGTGTGAAGCGCAGCGTACTACCTATCGCAAGCCGATCTATCGATTCTCTGATACGCACACAGGGAATTGGCGATCTGTATCAGATCTATGCTTTGAGCAAACGCGATGGCAATGATTTTAATCTGGCCTATATTCCTTCGACTTTCACCGAAATACCGACTGAAGGGTTCGACCCCGTCTATATGAAGAAGCTGTATAAGTTGGGCTATGAGTCGGCTATAAACGGGTATCAATGGAAAAAAGAACCACCCGGGTTTAAACTCAAGTAGCTTTCACTGGAAAGCTCAGCATATCCCTGTCGGAACGGAGTGACGAACATATACATAAGAACAAGCATGACTTCCTTGCTCCTGGCTGCCCTGCTCTATATTGGCCTGTCAAATCCATGCTTTGCACTGGAACCGGAGCCCAGTAAATGGAATCATCTGCCTGTCAACGGCAATATTACTGGTCTTGGATACGCGTATACTGAAGCTGATATCTTGCTGGATCCTGCTCTCCTGCTCGAAGACGTAAAACTCGAGATGGATTCCTGGGTCGGTAAATACGTTCGTACTTTTGAGCTATTCGATAAATCGGCCCGATTCGACCTGACCCAGGCATACCAGGAAGGAGACTGGACAGGGTTGCTTGATGGCGTCCCTGCCGCTGTCTCACGTAGTGGTTTGGCAGATTCTCTAGTTCGACTCGCAATTAACCTATACGGAGCTCCACCTTTAAGCGGCAAGAAGTTTGCCGCGTATCGATCTACGGTGGATGTTGAAACCATCGTAGGTGTTGCACTGGCAGTACGCTTGCCGACGGGTGAGTACATGGACGATAAATTGATTAATCTTGGTAACAACCGGTTTGTGTTTCGTCCGCAAATCGGCGTTATTCATACACGTGGAAAGTGGTCAGCTGAAGTGACTGGTGAGGTAGCATTCTATACAGATAACGACGAGTTTTTTAACGGTAAAACGCTGGAACAAAAACCGTTGTATATTGTACATAGCCACCTCATTTATAAATTTCGACCTGGCTTCTGGGCCAGCATGAGTGCGGCTTATGATTATGGTGGTGAAACAAGTATTAATGGTGTAGATAAGGATGACAGACGTCAGGAAATTGCATGGGCAGTTAATCTTGCCTATCCAATTAATAACTACTCAGGTTTCAGACTCACTTATATAAATACTCGCACTCAGGAATCAACCGGTCTGGATTCCGATACTATCGCGGCAAGCCTGTCCCTTTTATGGTGAATAGAATATAGGATATATCGGCCTTATCAGGTACGATAACTCTATGCCAGAAGACCATACACATCCACACGGAGACGACAAACGCCTGCTATGGGCCTTGACGCTCACTGGCGGCTTCATGGTCGCCGAAGTGATCGGCGGCGTCATGTCGAATTCTCTGGCCTTACTGGCCGATGCCGGCCATATGCTTACCGATACCGTTTCACTGTTTCTGGCATGGTTGGCGGCACGCCTGTCACGCAAACCGGCAGACAAGTTACGGTCATATGGTTATCACCGTATGCAAATACTGGCTGCCTTCCTGAACGGTACTGCTTTTATATTGATAGTGATCTGGATAGGCTATGAAGCAGTACAGCGTTTCATCGACCCGCCGCAGGTTAACGCGTTAATCATGATGCCCATTGCAGTGCTGGGGCTGCTGGTCAATATTGCAGCCTTTGCAATATTACACAGTGGTGATCATGAGAATTTGAACATCAAGGCGGCTGTACTGCATGTAATAGGTGATTTACTAGGTTCTGTCGCGGCTATTACAGCCGGAGTGATTATTTACTATACTGGCTGGATGCCAATCGACCCGATACTGTCGGTATTAGTGGCATTGCTGATATTACGCAGTGCCTGGTTTGTGATTAAACAGTCCAGTCACATTCTGCTGGAAGGGACACCAGATGATGTTGATGTAAGCAACCTGAAAAAAGTACTAAGCGAGGCAGTGCCAGGAGTGATCGATGTGCATCATGTACACCTGTGGTCACTAACACCGAAACGACCGATTATAACCATGCATGTTTTGATAGAAAAAAATTGTCAATACACCGCAGTGCTGGAAAATCTAAAACAGGTTTTGAAGAATAATTATGGTATTGAACATTCAACCGTGCAGATTGAAATGGACGGCAACTGCGTTGACGATCCAGTAAAACAGGGTAGAAATAAGTAAATATCATACTATTAGATTGGTATTATTTGGCTTAAGCTAGACACTCATAAAGTTATTGTAAGTAACAATAATAAGCATAACTACTGGGGTCTGGGGTGAGTAACAGAAAAAAACGTTATCATCGTGTCGGTTATCTGACTGGTATTGTTGTCAGCCTGCTAGGTCTGGCAGTATTACTCTATCCGGAGAATAATTTACTTTCTGCTCCGGGTTCAATGAATACAGGGCATGAAACCCTGTCCTGCAATGTCTGTCATCTTGATGCAAAGGGTAGCCTGAGGCAACGCTTACAGGCCAATGTCCAGTATCTGTTCGGCAATCGTAACAATCCCGTTGTATTGGGCCACAGGGAGGTAGGGAACAGCGATTGCCTTGCCTGTCATGACCGACCTGAAGACAGACATCCTGTTTACCGTTTCCTTGAACCTCGTTATGCGAAAGTAAGGCGGGAGATACAGGTACAGTTCTGTACCAGTTGTCATCGAGAACATGAGGGCAAAAGAGTCACACAGAAAACAGGGTTCTGTGTTAACTGTCACGATGAACTGTTAATGCGTAAAGATCCTCTTGATATCCCGCATGTTACCTTGATAAAAGAAAAGCGTTGGGAAAGTTGCCTGGGTTGTCATGATTTTCACGGTAATCATATTTTCACGGAAACAAATCATGTCAAAGAAGCATGGGCAGAAAATGAAATATTAACCTATTTTAATGGTGGCAAATCACCTTATTCGAAGAAACGTCATTACCAGGCATTAAAGGTGCGCTCTGATGCAAAATAAAACATTCGTGCTGGTGTTTGCTCTTCTGAGTGTGGTGCTCGTCTATCTGTTTTATTCTGCGCCTCCACCACTGGATGAGAACAGGAATAGTGGTGTGCGGATCCCGGTTAAGCAGGTTCTTGAAATACTGAATGAGGAAAACCGACTGACCAGGGAACTGTATACAAAGGAAATTGTAGGGCTGGGAAAGAAGGCAGGGCTGGATTTTGATGAGAACTGGCGTGACGATGACATACATGCCGGACCATTGCCGGCGCAATTCCTGAGAGAGGTGGCCAACACACTGGAAAAGAGCCCGGTAACGATTGGCCTGTACCTGGGTTCTGATTATCCGATTAACCAGGCCAACCTGTTTGAGGGCAAACAAATGGGGATATACCGAAAGCTCAAACAGGACAGGCAGGCACAGTTTTTCTATGTAGAAGACATACAACGTTATGCCTATATGTTCGAAGATGTAGCCATTTCCAGTGTCTGTGTAGATTGTCATAATAATCATGATGAGTCACCCAAAGAGGACTGGAAGTTAA
>DRJJ01000028.1 GCA_011052255.1 Gammaproteobacteria bacterium
CCATTCCACTGAATATAATTGCGCGGCTGTTCTTACCATATTTTCTTGCTACTTCTGTAATCACATCATCAATTGAAGGACTGTATATCGTGCGCTGGGTAATCGGAGCAAACTGTATATAACCATATTCATCGAATACCAGACGCTTCTCGACAGGAGCCACAACAAGCTGCCCACATAACAGGCGTTTCCCAGGTTCTGCCGTTAGTACTTCCAGGTCTGTTACCTGACGTAGCTGTTCGGCAAGCAAGGATACAAAACCAACGCCAATATGCTGCGCCAAAATAAAGCCTGCTGGAAAGTTGGCTGGTAAACTGCGTAAAAAGGACTTTACTGCCTGCGGCCCGCCAATTGATGCGCCTAGCACCCAGACCTCTCGCGCTAGATTGGCAATTCCCGAATCCTCGAATCTATCGGCAGCATTACTCAATTTCTCGATTTGCGAGTCTTCCACGTATATCTCACCTGTAAGCCCTAGATCTACAATTTCTATCTCTGAGCTGTCTTCCGCCAGTGCGCCTGATACTTTAGCATCGGTGTCTGCTTCGGCTGACACAGGTAATGCCTGGTAATTACTCAACTCTCCAACCACAACTTCAGGTTCTGCTGGCTCAGGTTGCTGTTCGCTTTCCAGTTCCCGTTTCGTTTCCGTCGCTTCTGCTGGCCCGAAGGCAAGCTCAAGATCCATTTCCAGATCCAGCTCCAACTCGGTATCGAATTCAGATAGATGGCCTTCAGCCTCTGCTGCATATGTTGGATCAGAAACCTGTACAACAGCATCTCGTCCGGGTTTTGGTTCTGGCTCAGGATCATCCACTTCCAGCTCAAATCCATCAAGCATCTTGAGGTCAATTTCGAGATCCATTGCCGGTGCAACATAAAATCCGCGTTCATCTTCTATGGTCGATGCGCTATTACCCCGCGCGCTGCCTGCATCAGCAGCCTGAGCGCTGGCTTCTACAACATGCAAGCCAGGGTCTTCACTCTGCAAGTGCAATTCTGTATCGGGCTCTTCATATTCCAGTGCCAACCCGGTAAGCTTTTCGCACAAACGCCGCCCCCACGCCCGCCCACTAATATTCACCGGTTTGCGTATTGTGGCGCTGTCATTAAACAACACTGGTAACTTTGCACTGTCAATCAGAGCGTCCAGACTATCGTCTTCGCTGTCATCAAGATTAATCAGTAATACATCAGCACAATTTTTGTCTAATCGTTTATTTGTCGGCTGATCAAACAAGGGAGGCACGACCAGCAGCCCATTTTCCTCCATGATTAATTTCAATGTTTCCCACTGTTTACCTGAGTGTGAAACTATAATAACCCTGATTCCTTCAGTGGTTGGATTTGGCATACCCATATCAGCGAGACCCCACCAGTTGTTCAATATTTTCAAGCAGGTCCGCTTCCTGATACGGCTTGCCCATATAATAGTCAACGCCGATTACGTCTGCCCTAACCCTGTGCTTATCCCCGGTACGTGAGGTGATCATAATAATCGGGATACTCTTTAACCTGTCTTCGTTACGCATATGGGTGGCTAGTTCAAAGCCATCCATACGCGGCATCTCAATATCCAGCAACATAACATCCGGAATGTGCTCCTGAAGCACAGCAATGGCATCTACACCATCTTTGGCGGTAATGACTTCAAACCCATTTCGTTCCAGCAGACGAGTTGTTACCTTACGAACTGTAATTGAATCATCAACCACCATTATGGTCTGCACATCACTGAGAATCTCGGGCTGAGCATCTTGCTCAATATGTAACGTACGCAATACACTACCCGCACGTACCAGTGCACCCATATCAAGAATCAATACCACGCTACCATCGCCAAGTATGGTTGCCCCCGATACACCTCGCACGGTACTGATTTGCGGGCCCACAGATTTGACCACAACCTCACGGCTACCCCGCAGACCATCTACCTGCACTGCTGTTCGGTGATCACCAGTACGAACCAGTAATACAGGAAACAGCTTGCCGACCTGGCTTTCATCTTGTGGATTATGACCTGAGCTGAGCAAATCATTCATACTCATAACAGAGTATTCTTCACCTGCGTAATTAAAGACCGAATCTGGTTTAATCAGGTAATCGACCAGGTCATCACGCGTCATGCGCACGATACCTTCAATACTGGATAGTGGTATGGCATAGACCTCTTCGCCAACATCAACCATGAGCGCGTGATTGACCGCCAATGTAAACGGTAATCGCATAACAAATGTGGTTCCACTACCAACATGTGATGAAATCTCGAGGCTGCCACCGAGCTGTTTGACCTGGCTGTTAACCACGTCCATACCCACGCCGCGGCCTGAGATACTGGTGATATCCTGCGCTGTGCTAAACCCTGACTCAAGTATAAATTGCATTAAATCATGATCGGTAATGTGCCCGCCACTGTCCAGCATACCTCGTTCTTCTGCCTTCATGCGCAACGCCGCCAGATCCAGACCCTGTCCGTCATCAGCAACGGTTACCAGAACATCTGACCCCTCACGCTGAATCGTGAGAGTGATATTGCCCATTTCGGGTTTGCCCAGTTTGCTTCTTTCATCAGGCGACTCAATACCATGGGATAAGGCATTTCGCAGCATATGTTCCAATGGTGCGGTAACTCGCTCGAGCAGACTTCGATCCATTTCACCGTGCTCACCAATCACGAACAACTCAGCCTTCTTGCCCAGCTCATCACTGGTTTGGCGTACGATACGTTTCATACGTGGCACCAGGCCCTTGAATGAAACCATGCGCGTACGCATCAGGCCTTCCTGCAAGTCTGTGTTGACGCGTGCTTGTTGCACCAGTAGCGTTTCCGATTCGCTTACCAGATTGTCCAGCAGGGCTTGAATGCTTGATACATCAGACGTTGTTTCGACCAGCGCCTTGGCCAGCTCTTGCATACGGGAATACTGGTCCATCTCCAGCGGATCGAACTCCGCATCATAGTGGCCTTCTTTCTCATAGCGATAGAGAATCTGGGTCTCTGTTTCGATTTCCATATTACGCAGTTGGCCACGTAAGCGCGAAACCGTTTGCTCCAGCTCTTCCAGGTTGAACTTGAATGAACCCAGCTGTTGTTCCAGTCGGGCTCGGTAAATACTGGCTTCACCTGCATTACTGACCAGATCATCCAGTACGCTGGCAGGCAATCGGATCATTTCACCTGACGTTTGAGCAACAGGAGGCCTGGGTGCTTCCTCTAATTGCTCGACACGTTTGGCCAAAGGAATAACCTGAGCCTGGTGGTCCATCAGGCTGGAAATAGTACTGACAGTCGCTTTTTTCTGTATCGGCTTTGTCTCTGGTTCTTTTTCTGCTATTTCTTCAATTTCTGATATTGTTTCTGCTACTACAGCTTCCTTTACATCCTCTACACCCAGACGGGTATTCTCCAGCTGCTCGATTAAATCACCGGCCTCCTTTACTGGCTGATTTGCCTCAGCATCCTCCAGCATCTGGAATAACCGGTCGAGTGTACGCTGAACTAAAGCCATAACAGCCGGACTCGATTCACATTCACCATCCACTATATCAGTGAGAAGGGATTCTGTAGCATGACTTAGTTCCGCAACTGGCTCTACTTTTGCCATGCGCGCACCGCCCTTGATGGTGTGCAAGTCACGTTGCAATTGCTCAAGATACTGGAGATCATCAGGTGTTTCCAGCCAGCCTGTTACTGCCGCCTCACTGGATGCAAGGATTTCAGCTCCTTCCTCAAGAAAAACATCCAGTATGTCAGCGTCATATCTTACCGTGGCTGTCTCCGGCTGCTCTTCTGCGGAGGCAAGTGCCGCACGCTGCTGCTCACGCAGATGATCTTCTTCACGAACTATCTCCACGGACAACAGGGTGCGAATTCTATCCTGCAACTCAGTCTGGTCATTTTCAATTTTATCGGCTTCGTTGATCTGTCCCAGCATGATGCGTATTTCTTCAGCACCCTGTACCAGTACAACCAAACCTTCTATCGGCAGCGATGTTTCATTGTTCATCACTGCCTTGGTGTATTTTTCCAATGCTCCGGCAAGTTCAGCTATGTTATCCACTACCGCCATTCGAGCACTGCCGTGCAGTGTATGCAATGCACGAACCAGATCTTCATTGATGAAATTCTCACCTGAGTGTTGCTTACAAGTTTCAACAAAATCACCAACCACCGCAAGATGACATGCCGATTCATTACTGAATATTTCATACAACACCGGGTCCATAACATCCACTGCTTCACATGGCTCTTCAAGCTTACCCGGTCTGCTTATATCGGTTACAGAATCTGTTATATTATAGCTCTGCAAGTCGTCCAGTCTGATTCTGGCCTTTTCCTTGACTGTATCAACGAGATCAAAAGCACGTTTGACTATAGCCTC
Source organism: Gammaproteobacteria bacterium (assembly GCA_011052255.1). Lineage (GTDB taxonomy): Bacteria > Pseudomonadota > Gammaproteobacteria > DRJJ01 > DRJJ01 > DRJJ01. The sequence continues at coordinate 4,383 of DRJJ01000028.1, forward strand.
TGTATTATCCACATCAGGTGACCCCGACTCACCTTTCAGACACTCTATCAAGCCGGGTAGAGCGAGCACTGCCTCTTCTACCAGCTGAGTGATTTCATGAACCATCGGTATAGTCTGTTCCAATACACGATTCATCATATTCTCAATCGCCCAGGCCAGCTCACCGATCACCTGAGCACCAACCATACGACCACTTCCTTTCAGCGTGTGGAAGGATCGACGCATACGGGACAGCGCTTCATGGTTGTCATTGTCCTCAGACCATTGAGGTAATAACTCCTGCAATACAGCCAATTCCTCTTCCGCTTCCTCAATAAAGATATCAATAATATCCTCATCGATATCATCAAGCAGGCTGACGGCTTTGCTTTCCTGTGTGGCCGACAGTTTATCCTGCTCTATGTCTGTTATCTCTGGCTTTGTTTCCGCATTGATCGTTTCCTGTTCAATCTCATTCAGATCAAATATTCCGCTGGCCTCCTGACCTAATTCAGGGGGCCTGGGGGTGACACCTGTCTCGTCACCCAATGCACTCAGATCAAACATTCCACTAGCATCCGGATCAAATTCATGCAGATCTTCACCAACCCCTTCTCCAGCCACATCGAGATCAAGAGTTTCAAATTCACCTGTTTGATCGGCTGCATCAGATGCCTGTTTCAGCCGCATGGTCTGTTCCCCGGACAAGGCTATTTCCAGCGAATCTTCCTCACCACTAATCGGTGGTTCCTGCTCTCTCGTTTCTTCATAACCAAGCTTGGCCAGACTTTCATTCGCGACATTCAACAAAAAATCGATATTCGGCCTGCGCTCCAGCAAAGACTCCAGATAGTATTCAACACTGGCTATTGCATCTGCAAAAATATCCAGTACTTCATATTCGGGCTGAACCCTGGGTTCCAGTATTTCAGTAACCAGATAGTTGTTAATAACCTGTAGTATTCTGGCGGGTTCTGTCAGGCCAACAACAAGAATCGCACCACGTGCCTGGTTAAACTGGTGTGGCACACTCACCAGCAAAGAATGATCCCAGGGAGAATCTATAAACGAGACAATTGATTCCTTGGCAATAGATAGCTCCTTGCAAACCTCCTTGAGCACCGCCTCCTGTATCTGACGTAACTCAACCTCAGGCAAGCTATGGGCAGTTTGCTCATCTGGCTTCTGCGCCGCCTCGTCTGCTTCTGCACCCGGTTTAGCCTGATGCTTTTCGGATAGCTCTACCAGTGAAGACTCAACAAACAACAATGCACTGGCTATCGCCATCAGGTTGGTTTCGTTTACTTCGGCATCACCTTCTGCAATATGGCCAATAGCAACAACCTGATCCTGTACAAGCCGTCTTGGCACACCCAGACCCAGCATACCCAGAGTATCGGCCGTCTTGCGCAATATGTCAGCCTGCTCTTTCAGCTCAGTCATATTTTCTTCAGGATTACGCAGGTAGAGATCCAGTACTTCCTTTACACCCGCCAGTTCTTCACGTATTGCATTACCGACAGTTTGCATTAACTCCCTGTTCGGGCCACTTATGGATTCGCGCGCAACCTGTCTCTCTTCTTCAGATGGAAGAGCACCCTCCAGACTGAATGCAGTCTTGATTGCATTAACTCTTCCTCCACTGGAAGTAGACCGTGCAATATAATAGAGCAGATTCTTTAGCAAGTCGTTGCTTTCACCCATGCCCTGCTCACCAGAATCAATCAGTTTCTTGATTTCACGATCAACATGTCCGAGTAGCTTGTTAAGCGCAACGCCTACATCCAGACCCTGGTCTGCCAAAGCTTCAACCAGACCGTTAGCAACCCACCATAACCGTATCGTTTCGCGCTGCTCACAAATCTGTTCCAGTTCGGTAAGTACTGCCCCCAGCTTATGTAAACTGGTCTGTGGGTTTTGTTTTCGATACCAGCCCAGCAATCCAACCTGGTAGGCGTGACGCAACTTGCGCGCCATCAGGCTCAGGTTGCTTACTTTTTTACGCGTGGAAACAACGATATTATCTGCGCTGGTCAGATCCGGTGTAAAAAGGGCATTTTCGGACAACAACGGCTCACCCCGGGAGGCGCGCAAGTCGTTTAGTAGCGGCATGACCAGCAGAGGGTCATCTTTATATCCGGTTAGAATTTTTTCCAGGTAGTCCGGCAACTGCAGTATGGAACGCATAAGCAGCTCATAGGCATCCTGCTTCTGTGGCACCTCGTTATTAAGCAGGCCCATGCCCAGCTGTTCCATCTCTTCTGCAATTAGCGAGGCGCCATAAAGCTCAACCATCTGCAGGGTTCCGGCCACCTGATGCAGATAGGTTGTACAGAACCGTAACTGCGCCAGATCCTCAGTATTTTCGACATATTCTTCCAGTGACTGGCGCGCATGATCCAGCGTCTCGTCAATCTCTTGTTTGACCCAGGCCAGGGTGCTGTAATCGTTATTGTTCGCCATACTCGTCTCTCAACCCAACCGCTGGAATGCCAGAGTGTGCGAGTCCTTCACTTTTCTGACCTTGTCATTGTGCCAGCCAATTATTTCACCTGATCCCAGAATCAGTAACCCACCCGGCAATAAGTACTCAACCAGTTTGTTCACGATCTTTTCCCGTTTGGGACGATCAAAATAGATCAGCAGGTTCTGGCAGTAAATAATATCCATCCCACCCATCGGGGTCTGATCCAGATTCATAATATTCACGCAACTAAAGCAAACTCGCCGACGCAAGCTGTCCACCACACGGTACAGATCAACCCCTGCTGGTTCAAAATAGCCATCAACCAGCTCAGGTGCTAAATCCTTCATGCGTCGCTTGCTATACACAGCACGTCGTCCATCCTGCAAGGACGACTGGCTGATATCTGTGGCCATAACACCAAAGTAGCCACTATCGGGGCGTGCCGACAGCGCCCTGTCAGCACACATAGCCAGTGTAAAGGCCTCTTCTCCGGTCGCACAGGCTGTCGACCAGATTTCGATATTCACCCGGCCACTGGCCGGATCAACTTTTTTATCCCGGATATAGGCTTCGATCACTTCCAGTGAATTGGGGTGCCTGTTAAACCGTGTCTCATGTACAGTCACCCTGTCTACCAGTATCTGCCATTCCCGTACACCGTCCTGTGTCCTGGTTAACAAATTATAGTATTCACTATAGTCCTTAATACCAATTTCACGCATACGCAAACCGAGATTTGTGGTCAGAAACGAGCGGCGCTCCAGCGGCAGAACCATACCAATACGTGACTCCAGCAGCTGCACCCAGCACTGGAATTGTTGGTCACTCATGTCCGGCAACAACTCAATACCGGTAAATATGGCCGATTCCACTTCTTTTTTAATTACCACAGACAAGATCTAGAGGCTCCAGGCCTTTATCCGGGTAAACGGAAGCCGGAAACAGACTTACGTAGATCATTAGCCAGTTCAGTGAGATTACCAATAGAAGCAGCTGTCTCATTGGTACCAGCAGATGTTTGTGTGGTGATTTCCTGAATAACATTCATGGTGTCAGAAATGTTGGTTGCCGCCTTCGATTGCTGTGAGGCGTTACCGGAAATCGCTTCAATCAGTTCAGCCAGGCGATTGGAAACTGACTCAATCTCGGACAGGGCCTCACCGGATTCCTCCGCAAGCTTCGCGCCGCTGACCACCCCTGCAGTACTATGCTCCATGGAAATAACTGCTTCATTAGTATCTGTCTGAATGGTTTTAACCAATGCCTCAATCTGCTTGGTTGCATTACCGGAGCGCTCAGCCAGTCGCTGTACTTCATCGGCTACCACAGCAAAACCTCGTCCTGCTTCACCGGCCATAGCGGCCTGGATCGCTGCGTTTAACGCCAGTACGTTTGTCTGGTCGGCAATATCGTTAATCAGTTCAACAATATCTCCAATTTCCTGGGTAGATTCTCCCAGTCGCTTGATACGTTTTGAAGTTTCCTGGATTTGTTCACGAATAGTGTCCATACCGTGGATCGTACGTCGTACTGTCTCTGCACCCTTGCCGGCCACTTCTACCGAGTGCTGTGCCACATCGGTTGACTCTGAAGCATTTTTTGACACCTCTTCAATCGATACGGCCATTTCATTTACCGCCGTACTTGCCGCAGTAATCTGCTGTGCCTGATGGTCACTGGCCTCAGCCAGATGCATAGCTGTTGCCTGCGTTTCCTGAGCCGCAGACGAAACCTGCACCGAGGTTTCATTAATAGTCGTCACCAGCTGACGTAATTCATCCGTTGCACTGTTAAACGCGTCAGCGATAGCACCTGTGAAATCTTCTGTCACTTCTGCATCACCCGTCAGATCGCCTTCGCTAAGACCCTGAATGCCATCCAGCAAACGCAGAATCGCATCCTGGTTATTACGATTGGTTTCTTCCGCCAATGCTGTGCGCGCCGCCGAATCACGCACGACCTGCACACCCAGACCTAACAGCAAAGCCAGCGCAATGCCACCAAATGCGAATGCCAGTATCGGACTAACTACTCGACCGCCAGCAGCATCAGCATAGGCCTTGATCAGTGCCGCAGTATCACCAATCAGTGCATCTGAACTCGTGGTAACAGAGCGACTCGCTTCCTGTACATCAAACATGACCGGTGTTTGCTCCAGAATTGCACCAACCATACCACTTACAGTGTTGAAATTCTTGCTGATCTCACCAAGTATTTCACGCGCATCCGCGTCTTTTACGCGGGTAATACCGCGCGCCTTGTCACCCTTTAACATGCCCTGGATCACACCACGGAAGATGGTCGCATCACGGCCCAGCCGATCAGCTGCAGTTACGGTACCTGCGCCACCCACCAGTACCTTGTTTACATTATTCGCAATACGCTGGTTCAACATAAGCTGAACACTGGCTTTGTAAATCTGTTCCTGAGGAGCATTGCCTTCAACCAGAATACTCACCACCTCATCTGAGTCGGCCAGCAACTGGGGAATCATTTCATTAATCGCGCGTGCATTATCGCGCACGGCCAGTATCGGATCCCGACCTCTGAAAATCAAATCTACCTGTTTACGAAACTCATTCCAGTGCCCCTCCACAAGAACCAGCTCTTCCCTCACTTCATCGCCGGAAGCCGGCAAATCATGACCGGATTCATAATTACCGTTTTTAAGGTAATTCATTTTTTTCTGGAAACTGTCGCGATATTTCTGCAACACCGGGAAAGATTCGCGATTACCGGATGCAGCTGACAAGGCATACTTGGCAATCTGCTGCGAAAGCACGCGCTGATCGCCAGCCAGACTGATGTACTCCTTATCATGTTTTGCATTGACCGCCACCACATAGAAAGTAACCGCCATCAACACTACCGAGAGTACCAGTAGCAATATAACCGCGAGAAACTTTCGATTACTACCCAGGTCTTTAATTGATCCAGTGGAAATACTCATTCTTTATTTTCTCCTGCAAGAGCCGGGATACTCACGTCTCCCGTCACACTTCCTCTAACTCGATTTATATAATTGCTTTGCTTCTTTATCCTGACAGCGACTAACGCTACCAGCCTCCCTATACAGCCACTTGCATGAATAACGGGCTGCGTGCCAGTTTATACAAGCTAAATACCGGCCATTCTTCCTCGTCTATCCGGTATGCGCGATCAAGATAGGGCGATACACTGATATCCGTTTCTGCCATATTCTGCAGCCTGCTATCTTCCGGAAAGTGCCTCAAACCCAGCACCTCATCCACCAGCAATCCCGCATTAATATCTTCGTGTTCGACTACCAGCACACGCGAAATGTTTCGAACGTGGCTACGCTCGCCACGCAGATAGCCTGCCAGATCCATGATCGGCAACAGGTTGCCACGAACATTAGCAATCCCGAGCACCCACGACTTCGCACCCGGCACTCGGGACATGCTGAACGACGTCAATATTTCAGTCACCTCGTCCAGCGGCACAACCATGCGTTGATCACCCAGACGAAACCCGATTCCTATCCATTCAGTTTTTTTCGCTGCCTGCTGGGGCAAGCCATGCGCCATACTACGGCTACGTTGCTCGATATCCTGCAGGATGCCAATAGGTGTTTTATGTTTTTTATCTGTCATGCACTAAAGCACTCTGTCCGTCTCAGTTAATTGAGTGCTGCATTTATTTTTTCAATCAACTCTTTTTCCTGAGCAGGCTTGGTTAAATAGTCGGTAGCACCCTGCCTCATCCCCCAGACACGATCCGTTTCCTGGTCTTTGGTCGTAACAATAATGATAGGAATACCCGATGTTTCTTCATTTTTTGAAATGAGCCGGGTCGCCTTAAAACCATTCATGCCCGGCATCACAATATCCATCAGGATCAGATCCGGCTTCTCTTTCGCCGCCATCTCGACTCCTTCTTCGCCGCTGGTCGCAGACAGGGTCTGATGCCCGTTTTTCTCCAGCATAGTCTTGAGGACGTGAATCTCTGTCGGTGAATCGTCGACAATCAGAATCTGCGCCATAAAAACTCTCCCTCTTTAAAAACTGTCAAAATGTTAATGTATACAGCTCGCAATCACGACCAGTACTGCCCCACTCACACACGGCCTGACCACGTCAGGTTCGCATAACCAATAAACTAGCTTGCCATTTGCACATGCTTGACATGCTTTTTAATAGCACCCAGCAATTCTTCTTTAGTAAATGGTTTGGTCAGGTACTGCTCTGAACCGACTATACGCCCACGCGCCTTGTCAAACAGACCGTCCTTACTCGACAACATAATAACCGGCGTACTTTTGTAGACACTGTTATTTTTGATCAGGGCGCAGGTCTGGTACCCGTCCAGGCGCGGCATCATGATATCAACAAAAATGATATCCGGATCCTGGTCGGTAATCTTGGACAATGCCTCGAAACCATCAGTAGCCGTCACCACGTCACAGCCTTCTTTTTTAAGCAGCGTTTCCGCAGTACGGCGTATGGTTTTGCTGTCATCGACAACCATGACTTTCATACCGTCCAACCTTGAATAACTTTCGCTGTCCACTGCACTCACCTCAAAACTTCTAAATATCCGGGTTATTATCCGAGCATATTGTTAATTTTTTACACTCTTCTAGATATTTAACACAAATATTAACTTTTATCTATAAGTTGTTGCGATATAAATCGATTTTTACCTTCTTGCCACTCAATTCAGGTGCCGTAAACACGAAATATAACAGCGATCTCTAATATAAAAAATGCCAACCTGTTCATATTTAGCGGCAGGGTATAACAAATTCTTTACCCTGTCCTGCCGGACTATCCACGCCCGACCATATAATTAAATTTAGCTGACCGGAAAAACACACCACAATACACTATCTTATTGTTTTAGTTAATCAGTATCAACCAGACCCAACACCATAAGAGTCACTGCTACCAGCCTGCCGCCACTCGTATAGTAAGATATACGACTTGCCTGTTACTAAACGAAGTCTTACCGTGTAGGGCATGATTAAAATCGGCATCATAATGGACCCGATCGCGTCCATCAAACCATACAAAGACAGCAGCTTCGCGATGCTGCTCGCTGCCCAGTCACGAGGATGGGAGGTTTTCTATATGGAAATGAATGACTTATCCATGATAGATAGTACCGCCCTGGGTCAAATGCGGCCGCTACAGGTGAGCGATCAGCACCAGGACTGGTACTCCACCGGCGCCCCCCTGACACAGGCCCTGAGTGAACTGGACATTATTTTGATGCGCAAGGACCCTCCTTTTGACATGGAATATATCTACGCGACCTATTTACTGCAGTTCGCGCACGATGCCGGCACACTGGTTGTCAATCGTCCCGATAGCTTGCGTAATGCTAACGAAAAACTGTCAGCCAGCTGGTTTCGTGAATGTACTGTGCCGACACTGGTTTCACGTCGGGCAGAGGAATATCTGGATTTTCTCAAGCAGCACCACGACCTGATCCTGAAGCCCCTCGACGGCATGGGTGGCGCTTCGATATTCCGGGTGCGTGAAGGCGACCCGAATACCAGCGTGATCATTGAAACCCTGACCGACAACGGCAACCGCTATGCCATGGCACAGCGCATGATCCCGGAGATCAGCGCTGGTGATAAACGTATCCTGTTAATCAACGGCGAGCCGGTGCCCTGGGCGCTGGCACGCATTCCGGCCAAAGGTGAGACACGTGGCAATCTGGCGGCCGGGGGTCGTGGTGAAGGCGTTGCCCTGACCGAACGCGACCGCTGGATCTGCCAGCAAGTAGGTCCACGCTGTCGGGAAATGGGCCTGCTATTCGTAGGTATCGATGTTATCGGTGACTACCTGACCGAAATCAATGTCACCAGCCCTACCTGCATCCGCGAACTGGATCAGCTGTATCAGCTGGATATTGCCGGTCAGCTAATGGATAGCCTGCAAGACATGCTGTCATGATGAATCGCCTCCTGCCTGCCAGCCTTATCCTGCTGGTGCTGGTCAGCTGCAGTCAGCCTGAACCACCACTGCATAGCCGTACCGTTCTTGCCTTCGGCACCCTGATCGATATCAGTATCGCTAACCAGGACAGCAGCCGCGCAGAGCAGGCGATGGATGCACTGGAACGCGATTTTAACTGGATGCAGGAGGCCTGGACCTCAAAGGGGCGCAATGCGCTACGCCGGGTTAATCAATTGTTTGCAACCGGCGAATGGTTTTCTGCCGCACCCTCGAACACCCCGTTAATCAAGGCCGCCATACCGCTGGCTCGACAAAGCGATCAGCTGTTTAATCCGGCCATCGGCAAACTGATCAAGCTGTGGAATTTTGACGATAGCTCGTCTGACCGCCAACCGCCTGACCCGGATCGTATCGATCAACTGACCCTCAGCCAGCCCAATATGTCAGATGTTGAGTTCAACGGGATTTTAATACACTCACTTAACCCTGACCTGGAGCTGAACTTTGGTGCGTTCGGCAAGGGCTATGGCATCGACCGGGCGATCAACAAACTAAAAGATATGGGCTTTAGCAATGCACTGATCAATGCCGGTGGTGATTTACGTGCCATCGGGCAAAACCACCACCGCCCGTGGCGCATCGGTATCCGCCACCCGCGCAACAATGGCATCATCGCCTCGCTGGAAACAGAAGGCGATGAAAGTATTTTCACCTCGGGTGACTACGAACGCTATTACATGTATGAGGGCAAGCGCTACCACCATATCATCGACCCACGCAGCGGTTATCCGGCTCGCGGCAGCATGTCTGTCACGGTGATCCACAGCGATGCCACCACTGCCGATGCCGCCGCCACCGCACTGTTTATTGCAGGCCCCAAAGACTGGCACCGCATCGCACGTCAAATGGGAATCCGCTATGTGATGCTGATCGCAGAAGATGGCAGCATCCACATGAACCCGGCCATGGCCAAACGCATTACCATTGCAAACCCGGCCACAGCCCGTATCATAATCAGCAAGCCACTCAATTAAGGAATATCGCGTCACCCAGCCATCATGTCACAGGCACACGCTACAAACCCGGTTCACAGTTCAGTTACCACTAACGACCGCCTCGCACTGACGCTGTTTCTGGCCGTAGCCGTGCACGCACTGATTATCCTGGGAATCAGCTTCAATGCCGACAAAGCCACACCGGACTATAGTCCTCCCACGCTGGATATCACCCTGGTTCAGCACAAATCGCCTGAAAAACCTGTACAGGCAGATTACCTGGCCCAGGAACATCAGCAAGGTGGCGGCACCACCACAGAACATGTTCGCGAAAAAAACGACAAGTCCGGTGACAGCAAGCTACCCGGTCGGCAACAGGCTGCGCCACCGCCCAGTTCAGCCAGCAAGACCCGTAGCGGTCGCACGGAAGTCCTTGCCCGTAAAAAATCCGGGTTAGCCATAACAACACAGGTTGAGCAGAAGAAAACCGCAAAAAAAATAGATATAGATGAGTTGATGCAACGCAGCCGCGTCATTGCCCGGCTGGAGGCACAGCAGGCCGCACAACGGCAGGCCTATGCCAAACGGCCCGATCCGAAATACCTCTACGCCAGTGCCCAGAAAAGTGTAGACGCCGCCTATATTCGTGACTGGACGCAAAAGGTAGAACGAATTGGTAATCTCAACTACCCGGAAAAAGCCCGTAAAAAACGACTCACCGGCAACCTGATGATTGAAGTCAACCTTAACCCGAATGGCAAACTGTCCAGCATACGACTGCTTAAATCATCCGGTAAAAAAGTACTGGATGACGCAGCCATACGCATTGTCAGACTGGCTGCCCCGTTCGCAGCCGTACCCGCAGCCGTACTCGAAGGCCGCAATGAACTACGTATTGTCAGAACGTGGGTATTTACCAACAAAAATCGCCTGTTCAGCAAGTAAACTTGTAACCACTGTCAGGCTGACAGATACTTGTCATATGAACGAACAAATCAGCCTCAATAACCATTTTCTTATCGCCATGCCACAGCTGGGCGACCCGAATTTCTTTCACACTGTCACCTATCTGTGTGAACACACCGACGCAGGCGCCATGGGGCTGGTCATCAACCGGCCGCTGGACATCACCCTGACCGACATATTTGAACAAATGTCTATCGAGACCAAAGTGGATGAATTTGATCATATTCCTGTTTTTATGGGTGGCCCGGTTGAGCAGGAACGTGGTTTCGTGCTGCACCAGCCTGCTGGTGACTGGGAGGCCAGCCAGACAGTCACCGAACAGATCGCGATTACCAGCTCACGTGACATACTCGAGGCCATTGCCAGACATGAGGGACCGGAGCAATTCGTCATAGTGCTGGGCTACGCCGGCTGGGGCAGTGGCCAGCTGGAACAGGAGCTGGCTGACAACACCTGGCTGAATGGCCCGGCGCAGGATGATGTCCTGTTCAACACCCCGGTGGAACAACGCTGGGAAGCGGCGGCGGCTTTGCTCGGTATCGACCTGAATCTGATCAGCACCCAGACCGGGCACGCCTGACACACTGCCATCAGTATAAATACCCGCTTAAACCTGAGCCCGTATGCCCACCGACACCAGACACCCTGCCCGCTGTTTTTTATCGTTTGATTACGGCAAACAACGCATCGGTGTTGCCTCGGGACAGGAAATTACCGGCACCGCCAGCCCGGTTTGCACACTGAACATCAAACAGGGCAAAATCGACTGGCCGGCCATCGAAAAACTGCTCGAACAGTGGCAGCCTGATGCATTGGTGATCGGTGTCCCGTATCATATGGATGGCGCGCAATGTAACATGACACTTGCAGCACAGCGCTTCGGTCGCCAGCTGCATGGCCGTTTCAACTGCCCGGTACATGAAATGGACGAACGACTAAGCTCTATAGAGGCCGAGCAATACCAGCTCGACAAACGTCAGGCGGGTGGCAAACGCACAACCAAAGGGCAAACCGACAGCATTGCCG
>DRJJ01000029.1 GCA_011052255.1 Gammaproteobacteria bacterium
ACCCGGAAGTGGTGCGTGATTTTGCCCAGATGGTACAAAGCCAGTTACGACTGGATTATATCTACCTGTTAACCGTTGCTGACATACGCGCGACCAATCCCGAGATATGGAACAGCTGGAAAGACTCTCTGCTGAGGCAATTATATAACTCGTGCAAGCATATGTTTGAACGCGGTATCGATCAGCAGATCAGCGAAGATCAGGTGATCTCAAAAATCCGCAACCAGGCGGCCATGATGCTGCAAAAAGATAATTTTACAAGTGAGCAAACAAACGAAATCTGGCAGAATCTACCCAATGAATATTTCCTGTCACATAGTGCTGAAGAAATCGTCTGGCATACAAAATCTATCGCGCAGACAAACGTGGATGACCTGCCTCTGGTATCCCTGCATCCGTCACAAAAACGTGGCAGTACCGATATCCTGATTTACGGCCCGGTTAAAGACCATCAGTTCGCAGTAGTCACCGCGCTGATGGAAAGCCTGGGGCTGAACATCGTCGGTGCCAGAGTCGACCTGGGCGCAAACAAGCATTCACTCGACAGCTTCCAGGTGCTGGAAGAAAATGGCGATATCATTCATGATCAGGGGCGGCTTAGCGAGATACAAAACCAGTTATATAATGGCCTGCACCAGGTAAAATCAGAGCCTGTCAGCGTAAGCCGGCATATACCTCGACGCATCAAACACTTTGATGTGCCTACCACGGTCACGTTTGAACAGGACGAACATAACGCGCGCACAACACTGCGTGTCAATACGCGAGACCGTACCGGTATTCTTTCCGGTATTGGCAAGGCCTTTATGGCAGAACGCATACTGCTGCAAAATGCGCGCATCGCCACCATAGGTGCGCAGGTCGAAGACACTTTTGACATTACCGATATGGACAACCAGCCCCTGACCGATCAAACCCGGTTAGACGCGTTGCGTGACCGGATTATGGAAGCCCTCGATAACTAACGGGGTGCTGACAGGACAACTGATCCACACGAATCACCCGTCAGTCTGAATAAACTCCAGCGCATTACCATCCGGATCGTGACAAAACAGCGCACGACGTCCTGAGCGACTCAGGCTGTATAAAATCTCTGACTGCTGTAACCGATCAATCAACCATTCCAGATCATTTACCACCAGCGCAACATGACGATCCCGCCCGCCGTGTTGTGGCCGCTCAAGCCCCGCATCCGGATTAGGCAGTTCCAGCAGATGTATTTGCTGATCACCCACATCCAGCCATGCTCCCGGATATCCCAGGTCAGGCCGGTCGGGGTTAACTGTCAGCCCCAGCACACCCTGATAAAATGCCAGCGCCTGTTCCGTGTCGCTGATCAGCACACTGCAGTGATGGATGTGGGTAATTTCAGTAGACATATAGACCTGCTCATTCATTCATGTGACTGTAAGCCGCAAACAGGGCTGCGACTACGATTAACGAACCACCCAGCCATTCGTACCATTGCAGGACTTCATGGGTCAGCATCTGTGCTGATACGGCCGCCACCAGAATCTCGAACAACATGATAACGGCCGAGCGGTGCACCGGCATATGTGACACACCATACACCACAGACAAGGTCACGATTGCAATCACAATGCCAAAGACACCCGCGAACCACAATACCGATGACTCAACCACCGGCACCCTGGCATCAAATAACAATACCCAGACGCCCGCCACCAGCACCACACCCAGCCAGGACATCAGGGTTTTGCTGGAAAGACTGGCATGCTCAAGGCTGCGTAGCTTGACGTTGGCCAATGCGAAAGTCATGCCGGATGAAATGGCCAGCCATTCCGCCACCGATCGAGGCCAGGGCACACCCATACCCGGATCCCACAAAACAATCATCGCACCGATAATTGCAAACACCAGCATCAGGATCGAACCGGGGGTGAGCCGCTCACCTAATAACCAGTAGCCCAGTATCACTGTCCATAAAGGTGACAGATAGAACAGCAAAATAACCCGCACCACCTCACCGTCGATCACCGCAACAATGAAACTGACATTGGTCCAGCCGGTCGCCAGCGCGACGATAAGCATTTGCACCGGCCAGGCGCGCAGATCAGGCCAGGATTTGTGTAACCAGGGTAACGCCAGTATCAGCGCACCCAGATACATGAGCAGGCTGGCCCAGGCACCTGACAGACCCTGTGCTTCCATGTAGCGCAGCGGATACCAGAACAACCCCCACAGTGAGGCGGCCAGTAACAGGCTGAAAATCGGTAGTAACGGGTGTGATTTTTGATCCATAGCGTCCAGACTAAACAGCGCGTTTGTTAAACCTGAATCAGCAGATTCAGGTTATAATTACTTATTTGGCGGTAAGCATACCTGCCATTCACATAACAATACACACTGGCAGCCACATGAATCCGGATCTGGACAAACTACACCCCTACCCGTTTGAAAAGCTCAGACAACTGAAAGTCGGCACCGAACCGCCGACCGACCGTGAGCATATCGCGCTGTCGATAGGTGAACCCGGCCATCCCGCACCCGCGTTCGTGGCCGAGGAATTAATTACTCACCTGCACGGTCTGTCCCGTTACCCGTTAACACGTGGCAGCGATGCGCTACGTCAGGCCATTGGCAACTGGCTGACAAAACGCTTCACGCTGGATGCAAGTGAGCTGTCACCACAGTCTCACATACTGCCAGTAAACGGCACACGTGAGGCCCTGTTTGCGATTGCCCAGTGTCTGGTCGACCGCGACCAGCAGCCACTGATGGTCATGCCCAATCCGTTTTACCAGATCTATGAAGGTGCCGCGATACTCGCTGGTGCTGAACCCTGGTTTTACAACACCACCGCTGACACCCGTTTTCTGCCTGACCTGGACGCTATTCCTGACGACGTCTGGCAGCGTTGTCAGCTGTTCTATCTATGCAGCCCGGGTAATCCCAGTGGGGCTGTGATGCCACTGCAGCAGCTCCAGTCACTGATCCGTCTGGCTGATCAACATGATTTTGTGATCGTGTCCGACGAGTGCTACAGCGAGATCTATCCCGATGAAAGCCGGCCACCCGCGGGTCTGTTACAGGCTGCTGCTGATATGGGGAATCATAATTTTGCGCACTGCCTGGTGTTCCACAGCCTGTCGAAACGCTCCAATCTGCCTGGCCTGCGCTCCGGTTTTGTCGCCGGTGATGCGCAACTGATCGAAAAATTCCTGCTTTACCGCACCTATCACGGCAGTGCGATGGCACCTTATGTACAGGCCGCCAGTACCCGTGCATGGCAGGATGAACAGCACGTACAGCACAACCGTGAGCTGTATCGGGCCAAGTTTGACGCCGTGATCGAGATCCTGAAGCCAGTACTGCCCGTACAAATGCCTGATGCCGGCTTTTACCTGTGGCCACAAACGCCGATCCCGGACACCGATTTTGCGCGCGGCCTGTATCACAGCGAAAATATGACCGTACTGCCTGGCAGTTTCCTGTCACGCGACACCACAGACGGCAACCCGGGCCAGAACCGGGTGCGCATGGCACTGGTTGCGCCGCTGGACGAATGCATTGACGCGGCACAGCGCATCAAACGATATACGGAACAACTGGAACCCTGACCAGCAGTCCATTAAACTACCCGATCTAGTTAGTTACCGAGGAACCACCATGTCAGACCTGCAGTCCATTATTGAACAAGCCTTTGAAAAGCGCGCCGATATCACCCCGCGCAATGTCGAGACTCAGGTCAAGGAAGCGGTGCTTGCATGTATCGACCTGCTGGACAGCGGCCAGGCACGCGTTGCCGAGAAGATAGACGGTGACTGGGTGGTCAACGAATGGCTCAAAAAGGCCGTACTGCTGTATTTCCGCATCGAAGACAACGATTTCATGAAAGGCGGCTTCACCAACTACTACGACAAGGTGCCGTCCAAATACGCCGACGTCAATTCACGTGAATTTCGTGACGGTGGCGTACGCGTGGTACCCCCCGCTACCGCACGCAAGGGCTCCTATATCGCATCCGGCACGGTACTGATGCCGTCCTATGTCAACATAGGTGCCTATGTCGACAGTGGCACCATGGTCGACACCTGGGCCACGGTCGGCTCCTGCGCGCAGATTGGTAAAAATGTCCACCTGTCCGGTGGCGTCGGAATTGGCGGTGTACTGGAACCACTACAGGCCAGCCCTACCATTATTGAAGACAACTGCTTCATCGGTGCACGCTCGGAAGTGGTTGAAGGCGTGATCGTCGAAACCGGTGCAGTGATCTCGATGGGTGTCTACATCGGTCAAAGCACACGTATTTATAACCGCCTGACCGATGAAATCCTGTATGGCCGTGTTCCGGCCGGTGCAGTCGTGGTGCCAGGCAATCTGCCGTCCAGTGATGGCAAATACAGCCTGTACTGCGCAGTGATCGTGAAAATGGTTGATGAGAAAACACGCAGCAAAGTGGGTATTAATGAACTGTTGCGTGATATCTAGCCCTGATGTCTGCAACCCTCTACGGCATCAGCAACTGCGACACCGTACGCAAGGCCAGGCGCTGGCTCAGTGAACATGATGTCGACTATCAGTTTCACGACCTGCGTAAAGACGGCCTGGATGCAAAAACGCTTCAGCACTGGAACAACAAGGCCGGCTGGGAAACCCTGCTGAACAAGCGCGCCACCACCTGGCGTAAACTACCCGAAGCCGTCCGTGACAAGATCAACCAGCAATCGGCACTGGAGCTGATGCGGGAACAGCCTACACTAATCAAACGGCCGGTACTGGATGCCGACAAGCAGATTCATGTCGGCTTTAATGCAGACCACTATACAAGCTTATTTGGATAACATGCCTGACTTTCACGACGATCCCACCCTGGAGCTGGCCTGCCAGCTAATCGCACGGCCTTCGCTGACACCACAGGATCAAGGCTGCCAGGCCATGATGTGCGCACGGCTGGAAGCGATTGGCTTTACCATCGAGCACCTGCGTTTCGATGATGTTGATAATTTCTGGGCACGTCGGGGTAACGATGGCCCACTAATCGCGTTTGCCGGCCATACCGATGTGGTACCCACCGGCCCTGAAAAAAACTGGCAATCGCCACCGTTCACGCCAACCTTCACCGACGGCAAGCTATACGGCCGAGGCGCGGCCGATATGAAAGGCAGCCTCGCCTGCATGGTGGTAGCCAGTGAACGTTTTATCGTGGCCCACCCGGATCACAAAGGCTCGATCGCCTTTCTGATCACCAGCGACGAAGAAGGCCCGTCGATCAACGGCACCGTCAAGGTAATCGAACATCTGGAGGCGCGTGACGAAAAAATCACCTGGTGTCTGGTCGGTGAGCCATCCAGCACAGAGCGAGTAGGGGACGTGATCAAGAACGGCCGACGCGGCTCTTTGAACGGTCGCCTGCGTGTCCTCGGCAAGCAGGGCCATGTGGCCTACCCGCAGCTGGCCGCAAACCCGATCCATCTGGCCACCGCGGCGCTGAACGAGCTGTGCCATCGTGAGTGGGACAATGGCAACGATCACTTCCCGCCCACTACGTTTCAGATCTCGAACATGCAATCCGGTAGCGGTGCTGAAAACGTGATCCCGGGTGACCTGGACATCATGTTCAATTTTCGCTTCTCAACCGAAAGCACCGAGGATGGCCTGAAGCAACAGGTCATCAGCCTGCTCGATCAGCACGGCCTGAACTACGAACTGGTCTGGCGTCTGTCCGGCCTGCCGTTTCTGACCGCTGCGGGTGAACTGGTTGATGCGGCGCGCTCAGCGATCAAGGCCATCACCGGGGAAGACACCACCCTGTCGACCAGTGGCGGCACCTCGGATGGTCGTTTTATCGCACCGACTGGCGCCCAGGTGGTTGAACTGGGGCCGTTGAACGCGACCATCCATCAAATAAACGAACATGTCGATATGGAAGATTTAAAAACACTTTCATTGGTTTACGAGGATATTCTAAAGACACTTCTCGCCAGGTAATCAACTTACCCCGATGCAAAAGTAAAGTTCATTCGATCCCTGACCGATACCTGTTAGTAAGCACACACCACCAGGAAACGATCATGCCACGACCCCGCAAACCTTTTACCCTGCACCTGTTTCGAAACAACAATATCCAGCGCATCTCGGCTGGCAGGTTACGAATGGATCATAACGCGACGATACCCGATCGTATGGTCGATTTCCTGTCTGACGCATCGTCATTATCCGGTTTCGTTGCCCTGCAACAGATTGGGCAAGTCGTAAAACTGGTAAGCCATTAATCAATTCATACAGTAGATTGATCAAGCCTTTTTATGTGCCACCTGATCGCGCAGGTACACCGGCAAAGCCTGTTCGGCCACTACCGCCTTACCTTGCTGGTACGCCACCACCGCCAACCTGGCAATATCCTGTGCATGCAGGCTGCCATTATCCGGCGTGATTTCTTTTATTTTATCGGCAAAGTGCTGCTGTAATACCTGTTCATAGGTCTGCCACGCATCACCAACACCAGCCCATATACCCTGTTCCGGTACGCTCAGTTGCTCTGGCGGGCTGACCACATCAGGCATCACCGGCTCGACAATGCCACGCTGTTCATCATAGCGGTACATCCCCCAGTAGACCTCTGCCATACGCGCATCAAAACCAGCCAGGATTTGTCGGTAGCCATACACTCTGACCGCACCCTGGGCCATGCCGGCCAGTGATGACACCGGCACCACCGGCAGATCCTGCGCCAGCGCCACGCCCTGTATGCTCGCGGCTGCAATACGCAGGCCGGTAAAGCTGCCCGGCCCACAGGCAAACGCCAGTGCATCCAGCTCGGCCAGTGCTACACCGGCCTCGGCCAGTACAGTCTCCATCATTGGCAGCAGACGATGAGTGTGCTCACGCGGGGCCAGCGCATATTGCTCATGCACCTCGCCATCACAATAGATCGCTGCCGAACAAGCGGCCTGGGTGGTATCAATCGCCAGTAATTTCATCGGTCTGTGCTTCGTTGGCAAAAAACTGCTGTACGTCTTCAAAATGGCGTGTGACCGGCATACTCGGCAGACTGTTCAGAAACAGGCGGCCATAGGACTTGCTGGTCAGGCGCGGATCACACAATACCAGTACGCCGCGGTCGCTCACATCCCTGATCAGACGCCCGACACCCTGCTTCAGGGCCAGTACCGCCTGCGGCAATTGTAAAGACGTAAACGGGTTACCCTTCGCCGCACGGATACGATCAATACGCGCCTGCAACACCGGGTCACCCGGTGAGGCGAACGGTAGCTTGTCGATCAGTACACAGGATAACGCTGAACCGCGCACATCCACACCCTCCCAGAAGCTGCTGGTACCGAGCAACACCGCATTACCCAGCTCGCTAAAGCGGTTTAGCAGCTCACCGCGTGGCATTTCACCCTGCACCAGCACCGGGTAATCGAGCTGACCGTGTAGTTTTTCAGCAGCCAGCTTCAAGGCTCGATGGCTGGTGAACAATAGAAAAATGCGCCCCTTGCTGGTGTTGATCAACTGCTCGGCCAGCGCGATCACGCGGTGGCTGTATTCCGGTTGCGAAGGCTCCGGCATCGCGCTCGGCATATACAGCAAGGCATTGTTCTGATAATCAAACGGGCTGTCGTGCACCACGGTATGCGCATCGGTGATGCCCAGACGCCCGGAAAAATGATCGAAATGACCGCTCACGGCCAGCGTTGCGGAGGTAAAGACCCATGCTGTTTTTTGTGCCTGCATATATTCGGAAAAGGGTTTCGAGATATCCAGTGGTGTCCGGTTAAGGCTGAAACTGCGCCGGTGCACCTCTATCCACTGAATCGCATCCTCGTCTGCCTCGCCGGTCAGAATCTCCAGCCGTTCCAGCATCGCGCTGCAACGGCGCCAGGCATTTTCAAGCCCACGTGCGCGGGGTGCGGCTATTTCCAGCCACTGGTTGAGCTGTGACAGCGGTTCCAGCAGGCCTTCAATCGCGCTGACATGGCCCTGCGTATCACGCTCATCAGGCCAGCTCAACCGTGTTTGACCCTGCCCAAAACGCAGCCGCACATCACGCACTGCCTTGTCCAGCACGTCGGCACTGTCAGGCAGGCCCTGCATGTCACCGGCTTCCTGAATATGCTCAAGACGTACGTCCCGCACCAGATCAGCCATCTGCCGACTGCTCAAGGTCAGACCGAAGAAGCTGGATGCGATCTCGGGAAGCTGGTGCGCCTCATCCATAATATAGGCGTCGGTACCGGGCAGCACCTCTCCAAAGCCCTCTTCACGTAAGGCCATGTCGGCCAGAAACAGATGATGGTTAACCACCACCAGCTCCGCCTCCTGTGCGCTACGACGTGCCTGCAGTACATGGCAGTTTGAATAGCTGTCGCATTCCTTGCCGAGGCAGTTTTCAGCATTAGAGGTCACCATGCCCCATAACGGTGAATTTTCGGCCACACTGACCAGTTCAGCAATATCGCCACGA
>DRJJ01000030.1 GCA_011052255.1 Gammaproteobacteria bacterium
TCACCGCCCCAATCGCACCACTTTGCATCAGTGCTGCTGCTGCCGAATCGGCCAGCAGACAAGACGGAATACCTTCTTGCTCCAGTTCCCAGGCGGTCAAACGCGCACCCTGTAACCAGGGACGGGTTTCATCGGCATACACCTGCTCAATCAGATCGCGCGCATACAGACTACGCACAACACCCAGCGCCGTACCGTAGCCGCCTGTTGCCAGTGCACCGGCATTGCAATGAGTCAGTACTGCCCTGGCTGATTGATGTGTTTGCCAGCGACTGAACAAATCAGCCCCGGACTCACCCATAAGATGGTTATCATTAATATCTTGCTCATGGATATTCAGGGCACAGGTCAGCGCGGATGCGACCAGGTCAGCGCTGTTATCAAGCGCCACACTCTGTCGGATACGGGCCAAAGCCCAGGCCAGATTAATCGCCGTCGGTCGAGCGGCTTCCAGTGTAGATAATTGTGCTGCAAACGAACTCTGCCAGTCATCAGGTGACTCTTGCAATGCAGATTGTAATGCCAATACCGCACCATATGCTGCAGTAATACCAATTGCAGGAGCACCCCTCACCACCATGTCCTTGATCGCTATTGCGACATCCGCACTAGTGGTCAGCTGCAGTTCAACTTCCTCAGCTGGTAAGCGTCGCTGATCCAGCAAATAAAGGCCATCATCAGCCCAGCGAATCGGGCGGATACTATCGTATAATAGATCAGAGTTCATCAGGAAATGGCCGGCTTATGTAGAACCAGGGTCACCACAGGATGACCTATGGTCTATCAGGAGGCCTTACTGTGCTTCTCTTTACTGGCAGGATTCAGGGATTCGAGCCGATAACCGTGCTGGTAGATTGCACTAAGACGCCAGAGCGTGTCATCTGCAAATTTCAGCTTGTTGCGTAATCGACTGACATGGGTATCAACTGTTCGGGTATTTAAATCCGGATTACGACCCCAGACGCTCTCCAGTATATGCCCACGTGACAATATTCGTCCGATATTGCGAAACAGAAACATCGCCAGGTCAAATTCCTTATGCGTCATCTCAATGACTTCATCATGACACTTGATCTCACGGCTTGATGGATCCAGTTGATAAGGCGGGCAATCCAGTACCTGTTGCTGCGCCTCATCAATCTGGTGGCGTCGTCCGATTACATTGATACGTGCCAGCAATTCCATTTGGCGTAATGGTTTAACCATATAATCATCGGCACCACTCTCTAGCGCCTTGACGATATCACGCTCCTCATCACGTACCGTGGTAAATAATACCGGCAAGTGCCAATTAAGGTTTTCGCGTAGCCATACCAGCACCCTGTCACCACCCATGTCCGGCAACACCCAGTCCAGTATCAGCAAATCATAGCTTTCGTTGACGATGCCGTTGATCAATGCACGCCCGGTTTCATATAACTGACTATTATGTCCAGCGCCATCCAGCCATAGCATGACCAGTTTTGCCTGATCCGGATCATCTTCCAGAATTGCAATTCGCAATGCTTGTCTCCACCCGCCTAAGACCTGAATTAAACTGTATGTATAGCTTTATTCAATGCTCAGATCATATTGATTATTATTTTGAATAGTCACATTTCTGTAAAGAAATGTTACTTAGCACTTATACTAGTTTAGTATTTATCATACATCCACGGGTACTGTTTTAACACATAAGTACATGTGAGTATGAGAAAACAACAAACAAAAAAACAAATCAGGGAAAAAACATGCAAAAAATTGACCTGCTCGTCAATGCCAGCTGGGTCATACCCGTGGAGCCTGAAGGTACTGTTTTGAGCAATCATACGCTGGCTATCCACAAAGGTCAGATTCTGGATATCATGCCCACTGAAGTAGCCCGTAACCGTTATCAGGCAAGCACGGTCAGGCAGCTGGATCAGCATGCCATACTGCCGGGCTTTATCAATACGCATACCCATGCCGCCATGAGCCTGATGCGCGGCCTGGCCGATGATCTGCCCCTGATGGAGTGGCTCAATCAGCATATATGGCCTACCGAGAGCAAATGGGTAAACGAGGAGTTTGTACGTGATGGCAGCATACTGGCAGTAGCTGAAATGCTACGCAGCGGCACGACCTGCTTCAATGACATGTACTTCTTTCCCGATGTCACCGCACAGGTCTGCGAAAAAGCAGGCATACGTGCAGTGGTAGGACTGATCGCACTGGATTTCCCGACCATCTGGGCGCAAACACCTTCAGATTACATTAATAAAGGTCTGGAACTATTTGATAAAATTAAAAATAGTTCTCTAATAAAAACCGCCTTTGCACCCCATGCACCGTATACCATTTCGGACGCACCACTGGAACAGATCCGTACCCTGGCCGACGAACTGGACATACCCGTGCATATGCATGTCCATGAGACGCGTGATGAAATCGGTCTGAGCACTGAGAAATATGCGGTCCGCCCCCTTGAGCGACTAAACCGCCTCGGCCTGCTCTCACCTACCATGCTGGCGGTGCATATGACTCATATCAACGACGATGAACTGGAGCTGGTATGCCGTGCCGGTATCCATATTGTTCACTGCCCGGAATCGAATCTTAAACTGGCAAGCGGCTTTTGTCCGGTTAAACGGCTGATGGATGCAGGCGCCAATGTCGCATTGGGCACCGACGGGGCCGCCAGTAATAATGATCTGGATATGATCAGCGAAATGCGCACCGCTGCCCTGCTGGGCAAGGCCGTTGCAGAGGATGCCACCGCATTAAATGCCGCACGTATCCTGTCCATGGCCACCATCAATGGCGCCCGCGCGCTGGGAATGAGTGATGAAACCGGTAGTCTGGTGGCCGGTAAGCGGGCTGATTTCATCGCCATCGACCTGGGGCAGGTTGAAACCCAGCCGCTTTACAACCCAATCTCTCAGATTGTCTACGCCAGTGGCAGACATCAGGTGACCGATGTATGGGTGAATGGTAAACAACTGCTGGCGCAGCGCAAACTTACTACGCTGGATGAGGAAAAACTGCTGATCAAGGCTCAGATCTGGGCCGAGCGTATTGCCAGTACGGATACGCACGCATAGCAACACCTTGCATGCAATAAACTGGTAAAATACGCTGCAATGATCAAATAGATGGAAACAAGCACATGACTACTGCCACTACACACAATGTCGATAGTGACGAAATTGCCAAATTTGAGAAACTGGCGTCACGCTGGTGGGATCCGGACAGTGAATTCAAGCCCCTGCACGATATCAATCCCCTGCGCCTGGACTATATCGACCA
>DRJJ01000031.1 GCA_011052255.1 Gammaproteobacteria bacterium
ATCCACTGGATAGCACCCGGATAACCGGGGTAAAACGTGATATTAGCCTGCTGCAACAGGTGGAAGCACAGGCCGGGGACCAGATTACCGTACTGGACATCTCACTGGACAAAAACCGCGATGCGCTGATAGACGCCCTGCAACTGGGTGCCGAGGTACAGTATTTTGACCACCACTACGCCGGTGAAATACCTGACCATCCGGGTCTGACGGCAAATATTGATACCAGCCCGACCACCTGCACCAGTCTGCTGGTTGACCAGTTTCTGAACGGCCAATACCGCGCCTGGGCCGTAACTGCCGCTTTTGGTGATAATTTTTACGAAAGCGCGGTCGCAGCTGCCCAGCCGCTATCACTGTCTGAACAGCAACTGGATCAGTTGCGTGAACTGGGCACCTACATCAATTACAACGGCTATGGCAGTGCCATCAGTGACCTGCACTTTGATCCGGACCGGCTCTATCAGCTGATGCTGCCTTACACCAACCCGCTGGATTTTATTGCCGCTGATCCTGGTTTCAAACAGCTGCAATCCGGCTACCTCGAAGATATGCAAAAGGCGCAAGCGCTGAAGGCAGAAAACGAACAGGCCGGCAGCACGGTATTTGTGTTGCCCGATGCGGCCTGGGCCAGACGTGTCAGCGGGGGGTATGGCAACGAACTGGCGCGTCAATATCCACAGCGCGCACACGCCCTGCTCACCCACAAGTCACAAGGCGGATATCTGGTCAGCGTCAGGGCACCGGTTTCGAACAGGGCCGGAGCTGATGCACTGTGCAGACAATTTGAAACGGGCGGTGGTCGTGCCGCCGCAGCGGGCATTAATCATTTACCGGATGATGCGTTTGATACGTTTGTACAGCGTTTTCAGGAGGCCTATCCGGGTTAATCCCGGAAATTCTGAAACTGCAGCGGCAAGTCCAGATCGACTTCGCGCAACATGGCCATAACCTGCTGCAGGTCATCACGTTTCTTACCGGTAACCCGTACCTGCTCACTCTGTATCGCGGCCTGTACCTTTAATTTGGTTTCCTTGATCATTTTCACGATCATGCGGCACGAATCCTTGTCGATACCCTGCAGCACCTTGATCGGTTGCTGGGCGCGATTGTTGGTTATCGTCACCTCACCCGATTCCAGACAGGCTACATCAATACCCCGTTTAGCCATTTTTCCACGCAGAATCTCATCTATCTGTTTAACCTGAAAATCGCTTTCAGACTCGATCGTCAGTTGCTCATCCTGCTGGGTGATTTTTGAGTCTGTACCCTTAAAATCAAATCGATTCCCTATTTCCCTGTTGGCCTGATCTACCGCGTTGGTCAGTTCATGTCGATCCACTTCTGAAACCACGTCAAATGTAGGCATGAGCCCTCCCCCTTTATGTAAATTCTATCTATGTACGTTATAATAACCGAATTGATCAGAGGTTCCCTAAATAAGTTCTTTTACAGGATTTTATTTCTATGGCTACTATCCAGATTTCCGACAAGCTAATGAACGACATCATGGATGTCATTGTTGCTCATGATAAAGAGGCCATTGATGCCGGCATCGGTGCACAGTATATGTCTGCCCTGATTGGCTACATGGTTGCACGTTACCCCTCTACCAACACCCAGAAGAAAGAAATCATCTCCCATCTGGCACAGTTT
This sequence comes from Gammaproteobacteria bacterium, assembly GCA_011052255.1. GTDB lineage: Bacteria > Pseudomonadota > Gammaproteobacteria > DRJJ01 > DRJJ01 > DRJJ01. Next base: position 1,657 of record DRJJ01000031.1, read on the forward strand.
TCAGAGCATGTCATGCTGGATAATATGGCAGCCGATGAACCCACTGACAAGCCCGTTGCCGAACCTGCACAGGAAGAGGCTTTTGGCGTATGGAAACCGGAAAACTAGATGATGGACAGCCTGAACCAGTATACAGACAGCGAACTCAAACTAATCTATCGTATCCTGCATGAGAACCTTGCAAGCAGTCCGGATCTGATGGATTCAGACTTACTGAACGACCTGCAGACCCTGTTGCAGCAAAAAGCCAGGCAGGACGGTGTGGATGTATCACTGCATTCTCAGTGGGCTGCCTGGTTAAGTGGTCTGCCGCAGGAACTGTCGTGATATACGGCACCTTCAGGCAAAAACCTATACAGCGCTCCGCCCGGAGTAGTATGCATTCCCACGCAGAGCGTGGGAACGAGGGTACAATTTAAGCTGTCATTGCGAGTGCAGCTGTAGTGTTCACTTAGTCTTCTGTTTCCAGTTCAACCTGATAACCACCATGCCGGCGTATATTAATCACACCCGTATCCAGCAATAAATACTGACCTTTGATCCCTTCCAGCTTTCCTGATATTTCAGGTGTTTTATCCAGATTCATTGATGTCACCTTTTGCGGGTAATGCTCCACCGGATAGTCCAGCGTTGTGGCCGCCTGATCCAGAAATTCTATGGAATCTTCACCGAACTGTTGCTGGCTTTGTGAGATCTCACTGGCGCAAAGTTCCAGTAAGCGATCACGCATCATCGGCAGATCTATCTCTTCAGTATCATTTTTAAGCATACGTCGCCAATTGGTTTTATCAGCCACATGCTGCTTGAATGCGACTTCCAGCAAACCCGACTGGTACCGCGAAGCAACTTGCAAGATCGGCAAGGCCTGTACTGCACCCTGATCTATCCATCGTGTTGGAATCTGGGTCTGCCGGGTAATACCAACCTTCACACCTGATGTATTTGATAAATAAATGATATGCGGCTGCATACAGTGCTGTCTGCCCCATTCTTCGTCACGGCAGGTGCCCTGATCAAAATGGCATTTTTCCGGGCTGACAATACAGATATCGCACTCCGGTAATTTTTTAAAACACGGATAACAGTAACCCTGGTTAAAACTCTTGTTGATACGACGTCCACAGGCAACACAGTTGATTTCACCCGTATGGCGTATTCGTATCGTGTGGCCTATCAATTTATTCATATCCACCTGATTATCATCTGATACAAGCTGATATTTGACCGGTGAGACCAACTCACTTTTCATCTTTCGTAAATTCAGGGTTTTCATATATTTTCTATGCTGTCCCACTAACGCCTTCTCTCTTAAGGAGGTTGTTGTAAAAGTCCCCTCTCCCCCAAAGTGAGAGTCAGGGTGAGTGGATAAAATATAACTAACGCATAATAAATACAGGCGCTGCCCACAGTACCCGAAGCAGTATAAGTCCGCAATTGACGCAATCAAGCACCCTGTTACCAGCGGTGCCGTTGCACAGTTTCGAATGAATAATGAATATTATCTTGAATATTCATTATTCATATGCTTTACTGCCCACCATGTCTACACATGCCGAAAAACCCGCTGAAACCGACACCGCCAGTCAGATACTGGATGCTGCTGAAGAACGTTTCAGAACTTATGGATATAACAAGACCACCATGGCTGAAATAGCCACCGATGTTGGAATGTCCACCGCCAACCTGTATCGCTACTTCAGAAACAAGCTGGAAATCGCCGCCGATTGCGCAAAAAACTGTCTTAATAAACGTGCAGAACTACTCAAGGCCGTGGTGGACCAGCAAAATGTTAGTGCTGCTGACAAACTGGAGCAATTCTTCCTCGCTATTGCCCGACACACCTATACTGAAGCGAAAGATAATATAAAGATCAATGAGTTAATTGCACATATTATTACAGAACGCCAGGATATCGTTAAGCTTAAAAATCAGCACGAGTTAGCCTATATTGCCGAAATACTGGCTCAGGGAAACACCCAGGGTGAATTTGACGTTAACGATGTAATCGCTACCGCCGAGGTAGTTCATGTCAGTCTCGCCCTGTTCCAGACACCCCTGTTTATGGGCCTGTACGACCTTGAAACCTTTGAGAGTCTGGCGACACGCTCTGCCCGCCTTCTCATATGCGGCCTTAAACAACATTCCTGATCGATAAAAATGACATACAGTACAAAACCACTATTTTTGTGAATATTATATAAATAATTCAAAAATCACACCCGTGCAAGGAGAGCAATAAACATGCATAAATTTGAACAGGCATACAGCCGGTGGGTCATGAACAATCGCGTGTTGATCATAGTCGCCACGCTGATACTGGTTGCTCTGGTTGGCAGAGGCGCAGCTAATCTGGAGTTTACCAACAACTACCGCGTGTTTTTCGGTGCGGACAACCCTGAACTACTGGCATTTGAAGCACTGGAGAAGACCTACAGTAAAAACGATAATGTCCTGTTTGTGATCACACCTAAAGACGGCAATGTCTTTACGCCCAAAACCCTGGCCGTGATCAAGGACCTGACTGACAAGTCCTGGCAAATACCCTTTTCCACGCGCGTAGACTCGATCACCAATTACCAACACACAGAGTCACTGCAGGAAGACGACCTTAAAGTAGGCGATCTGGTTAAAGACCCTTCAGCGCTTACGAAAGCGGATCTGGACAAAATCAGAAATGTCGCACTAAATGAACCCATACTCAACGGGCGTCTGATTTCCGATGATGGTGAAACCGCCGGGGTCAACATAACCATTAACCTGCCGGGGAAAAATCTGGCCACCGAAAACCCGGAGGTGGTAGCCTATGCACGAAAACTGGCCGATGAAGTTAAAAAGGCCAACCCGGACATGGAAGTACGTCTGACCGGTATGATCCTGATGAATGCTGCATTTAATGAAGCCTCAATCAAGGATATGAAATCACTGGTGCTGATCAGCTTCCTGGTAATGCTTTTGTTTCTCGGCTTCCTGGTACGCAGTATCGCCCCGACTGTTGCGACATTTTTTGTAATCATATTATCGATTATCACCGCACTCGGAATTGGCGGCTACATCGGTTTCCCGATGACACCGCCCTCCGCATCTGCTCCAACCATAATTCTGACGGTTGCAATCGCCAATTCTGTGCATATTCTGGTCACCTTTTTACATAATATGGCTAGCGGGACAGCAAAAAATGAGGCCATGGGCGAAAGTCTGCGTATTAACCTGCAGCCCGTTTTTCTGGCCAGCATCACCACCGCAATTGGCTTTCTGAGCATGAATTTTTCTGAAGTCCCGCCTTTTCGCCATCTGGGCAACCTGGTAGCGTTTGGTGTACTGGCATCATTTCTGCTCAGCACCACATTTTTACCGGCGTTGATTTCTTTCCTGCCAGTAAAAGTACGTGTCAAAAAACAGGAAAATGACCATATGATGGCTCGCTTTGGAGAGTTTGTGGTCGCCCG
>DRJJ01000032.1 GCA_011052255.1 Gammaproteobacteria bacterium
GACTGACGGCATAAGAACTATTATCCGCTCTTATCCCGAGATTGAAAAAATCAACGAAGTACTAACCCTGCATATGGGGCCTGATTTTATCCTTCTGACCCTGAGCGTAGACTTCAAGAATAACCTGCCCACAGGGGAGCTTGAAAGCATCATTGCAACAATGGATGTAACGATTAAAGAGACCTACCCGAGAATAAAACGTATCTTTATTGAAGCCGAGTCAGCCCAGCGACAAAAATCATCATACGCGGGCGCAACCGCCACCTGAACCCATAATCCAGGCCAGGGTCTTTATGGCCTGGCCAACCAAAACAAATTCATACGTAGTTCATCAAACCTTCATTTATTTGTAATATTCAGCGGCCATGCTGCCTGTCATGAAACCATGAACAGGAGAAAAAATATGTTTATACAATATCAGGAATCAAAGCATCATATACAGACTGAAAAACGGGTTGAATTTCTTAACAGCGAAATTCAGCTGTATCAGTCGCGCATAAATGGCATGGGCCTTGATGGTGACTGCGCCTATGAACGCGCATTAATCAAAGTCTATAATGATCTACTGGCACAACGCTGCCTTGAATTAAACAACATGCGTACAGAACTGCCAGCATGAAAACCGGCTATTCATCTACGATTGCCTTTAACCCTTCAATATCATGAAGGGTAATATGGCTGCCACGGACGGATAACATTTTTCTGGCTGCAAGCTGCGACAGTATTCTCGAAAGCGTCTCCGGCTTGATAGACAAATGCGAGGCAATAATACTCTTGGGTGTATCAAGATGTATCTCAGATGATAATATTGCGCCATCAGGCAACTGATCTAGCAGATAGGTGACCAGACGATAGGTCGCCCCATGCAAGGTCAGGTTATTGATGTCATCAATACGCGCATGCAGACGCCGACTCATACCAGCTAATAGTTTAAAGCAGGTCTCAATGGATTCTTTAAGAATCTCCGAGAATACGCTTATATCAAAACTGTATAACTCACTGCGAAATATTGCTTCAGCGTTAACAGGATAACGACCTTCTTCCATGAATAAAAGCGCCTCGGCAAATGTATCTCCTTCATGCATAACCTCAAGAACTTTTTCATTGCCGTCTTCCGAAACCCGAAACAGCTTTATATGACCTGTTTTGACATAAAAGAATCGTTCTGCCAACTGCTTATGCATAAAGACACTCTGATGGGCATCCAGATGAATGGTACATGCACTTTTAATGATCTGCTTTAACTGCCTGTCATTAAGTGACTCGAATAAATAAATCTGACGAACTTCGTTCAGGTTAAGCTGTTTTCCCGGCATAACAAATCCTGATTATTATATTGACCCGAAACGACGAGTGGTCTTTGATAAAATATGACACTTGATATATATCAAAGCATAACACAGTAACAAATGGTATTAATTATTCCGCTAAAGTTTTCTATCGAGTGAATACGGGATGCAGCTCCAACTGATACTGACTGACAATTGCAGTTCATGTGCACAAACCAGGAAACTCTGGGAAACGGTCTGCGATGAATTTCAGCTGGAATTAATCGTACTGAATCTTGATTCACCGGACGGAAAAAAACTGGCCAACACCAATGCCCTGAAGACGTTTCCGGCCTTACTGGTAGAAGGTAGGGTAAGAATGGTAGGTTTACCCGGTGCTCAGAGCGCCAGAAAACTACTGGAAACCGAGATCACGAAGCAAGCTTCTAAACCTGCAATAAATCCATAAAGATTGTTATGCCCGAACATAACCCTCCTTCGGGCTTCATTATGAGCACCCCATACTTTCAGCATCAGGTCGATCTCATTCTCCGGATCAAGGCCCTCCCATGATGGCCTGGCAGTTAGTCACTCAGAATACAGGCAAGCTGTCACCAACCATCCTCTGATCGTGCCATTCCCTTATGGCAGTCTCCGCACTGCCTGCCTTCCTGTTTGAATTGTTCATGAATCTTTCCATCGCTGTCAAAATCAGCCGGGATATGGTGTGCAATACCCATATGGCAATCAATGCAGGTCTGATTCTCCTTGATTGACTTCAGGTGTTTTTCTTTTGCCAGTGCCGACTGCATATTCAGCTCCATATAATCAAAAGCATGGCAGTTACGACATTCTCTGGAGTCGGTTTTTTTCATGATCCGCCACACTCGTGATGCCAGATGTAATCGACGTTTCTTAAATTTTTCCGGCGTATCTATCGTGCCTGCCAACTTGTGATAGAGCTCATTGGTTGCTGCAATTTTACGTGAGACCTTGTGTACCCAGTCACGAGGAACGTGACAGTCCGGGCAGGTTGCGCGCACACCGGTTGAATTTGCATAATGAATGGTTTCTTTATATTCAGAATATATATAATCCTTCATTTCATGGCAGGAGATACAGAAGGTTTCTGTATTAGTCACTTCCATGGCCGTGTTAAACCCGCCCCAGAAAATGATACCGGCCACAAAGACAACAATCATCACTGTATACGGGTGTTTTACCAGTAATGCACGCATACCTATGCGGGTATAGTGTGGTTTTTTATTAGTCGGTTCTCTGTTCATCTATCAGACATCTTCTGCTTGTTTATTCCGAAGAATTATTTCGGGTTGACACTGTATAGCGATTTGACGCTTATTGCGGATGGCGTCACCACGCATACCTCTCTGCACATAGCACACCCGGTACAATGGCTGAAATTAATACTCGGTCGCTCTCTGTCCCAGACCAATGCACCTTCTACCTTGCATACCGATCCACAGGCACCACACTCGGGTCCACTATAGGGCAAACACGTTTCTGTATTAATGGTTATGTAAGCCAGTCGCGGCCATAGTTCAGCAGGCTTTTCTTCATCCGTTTCAGGAATTTTTAATGCATGCGGCTCACATGCCTGTACACATGGCCAGCCTTCACAGAGACGGCATCCCTTGTTCGATAGATCCAGCGCCGGTGTACTGACCACATCCGCACCCAGGCGTGCTGATAGCGGAAATATAATCTGCTCAGGACAGGCCTCAATACAGGCATTACATCGAGTACAGGCCAGCAGGAAATCCAGCTCATCCAGTGCAAAAGGCGGGCGTATCCAGTGTGCCGCACGCGCTTCGATTTTTTTATCCAGCTCCTTGACCACAACCTCGGTAGTCTTGCCCGCTGCGCGCCTGAAAAATGATCGTCTGTCCATTAGCAATTACCCATCACATTCTCATAATCATGGGTTGCATCAGCAGCCAAAGATTGAATAGCGTTACACTGCTTAAAAAAAACAGCACGGGTATCGATATCATTCTCTGAATCAGGCTATCTGCACTTAATCGTGTAATACGTGAACGCATTATTCTTACAGCGAGCCAGAAACCAGCAAGCATCAAACCTGCCTGTAATGTAAAAATTACGTTTTCTGACAATAGAGGATTCATGTGTCTGAAATGCGTTTCTGCGACCGATAATGGCAAGGTCCCCTGTCCTAACGGGTTAAAGATGACACCTGACAAGCCACGGCTTTCCCGTAGCAGATGATTAAGGTTATGGGCTATATGGTAAGTGAAAGCCAATGGCAGCATAGTAATGGCCAGCGATGAGAATAGACGTTTATATTCTGTGCTATTACCAACAATACGATAGGCAATTTGTATCAAGCCAGCATACAGGGCAACTGGCACCAGCATACTGACAAACATACCAATACTGAAACTGGTCAGCAACTGACCGGAATCATTGATAACAACTGCCAGACTACGCACCCATTGTTCCCAGAATGGCATCATGGTGATGCCATGAAAGCTGGTCAGACTTAGCAGGCCGAGTATAAACCAGGCTGCATCCCAGTGCGGGCGTACATCACGAATCGCCTCGGTACCGGTCGGGCGCAGACGCCACGCAACATTCTGGTAGGGACAACTCTGGCTGCATGCACCACAGGAAGTACAGTAGGTGTTTTGTTTAATGCGGCCCATCACCAGATGCGTAGGACACGGCTCTATCTCATCGGTACCGTGATAGCACTCCAGCGTTTTACAATTCGCGCAAATATCGTAGTCGACTGGCCTGACGGCAACAGGTGACAATTCGGCATACATGCCTATGGTTCGGCCGATAGAACAAAAGTAACGACAAAACGCCTTGCGCTCGAAGATAGCCAGCGATGCCGTGGTCAATACCAGTATCAACATGGCCAACAGGGCGGTTGCATAGGGGTTGGTAGTAATGCCTACCCCCAGCTCCAGCCATGTCAGCCCGACAAACATCCATAACGCCGGCCATATCGAACGCATCCATTTCGGTACACGAAGATTCATGCTGCTGCTGGCGTTACCACGCTTCCACCAGCGCCGGCGTACCAGCCAGGTAGCCAGTGCATCCCACGGGCAGATTGCGCACCAGGCCGACCCGGTAAAATAAACCGCTATGATCAGTCCGGTCCACCACAGCGTCCAGGTCAGTACTGTGGCTGCATTGCGCTCCGGAACCGGCGTCCCAAACAAACCTGACACAATAATCATTATAAAAAAGCCAACCATTATCAAACGCAGGGCCAACTGTATCCACGGCTGACTAACGATAGCCCGTACCATGCTGCCCATACCGGGTAAATTTGCCAGGCTGATCGTAGGTGTGGAATGTGCGTGATAACCGGGTGTACGCAATACCCATGCCGTCAGTAACAATACCGCCAGCAATACAGTCTCTACCCAGGCAGCTGGCAAGCCGGGATGCATCATCATGCCTCCAGGAGACTGGTATACAAACTGGTTTAACAACTCGGTCATGGTCAGGTCGATTCTTTACTTGATGATTTTCCAGCATGATACTGACTGGCACGAATGCGCTGCAAACGACGGCGCTGGAAAATATTGACCCCGATCAACAACACCGCAAGTGAACCGACCGTCAACCCGATTGGACCAACCGGAACCGGACTGCCAATGCGAACCGGAAAATCAACCTGGTAAGGCTCACCATCTGATTCAAATTCTGCGCGAACAATATAATTGCCAGCCTTATGAAAAGCAAACCCCTGTCGATAAACCCGGTCGTCGGGCGGTTGTGTGCCCAGCACTTCCTGTTCACTCCCAAACCAGCTGTCTTCACGTGCAGTGAATGTTACTGAGCCGTCATATGATTCACCGTTATCAATACGTACCGCATACAGATTCACCCTGCCACGCTGCCCTGGTTTGGGAAATGCCGGAAAGGCCATCATGCTGACATAATATTTACCAACCTGAGTCTCAATCTCCATACTGGGCGGGGTATTGGAATCTTCATTAAGACTGTAGGCAGGTCGGCCCAGCACGTGATGTGCATATGCAGGCAATGCCCAGGCTATCCCTATACTCAGAATAAAAAACCCGGCAATTTTTAAAATGACTTTTCCCATGCTGTTTAGTTACCCTTGCTTAAGCCGCTTCCGGTTCCCTGGCTGACTGGTGCTTACGATATTGCTGGCCGAGGTGCCCC
>DRJJ01000033.1 GCA_011052255.1 Gammaproteobacteria bacterium
GGTGTCGGTTGCATCAGTGATGACCAGCGTGCCGGACAAGGTTGCACATAAAGAAACAATTACATGTGAACGTGGCCAGCAATGGATCTGGGATGACGTGACTTTTCGAATCCTGCACCCCTCCGAGCAGATAAAGGGACAAATACGTAAAAAGAGCAATAACCATTCCTGCGTATTACTGATAGCAGGCAAGGGCGGTCGCACGTTAATACCGGGTGATATCGAAAAAAAAGCCGAACGAAAATTATTGAAATATGATATTTCACAGTTGCAGGCCGACATACTGGTTGCACCTCACCACGGTAGTCAGACCTCCTCAACGCGTGCCTTTATTGCAGCCGTTGATCCTTCCTATGTGTTGTTTTCGGCCGGCTACCGCAACCGCTTTCACCACCCGTCGGCCAAAGTGTATGAGCGATACCAGAAGACCGGGGCGGAGCTACTGCGTAGCAGTGAAACCGGCACCATGCAATTTCGGGTCAATCCGGGCAGTGGTATCCAGCAGTCCGGATCGTACCGATTACAGGCCAGACGCTACTGGCATCATAAGTAGCCTGTCTCGGGCAAAACCCATCTTTGTGAGCTGTATAGTTTTACCTGAACAGGAAAACAGGTATTATTCCACAGGCATACAGCGACTATCTCGGCAAGACAGGCTGAAATAAATACAAGTAGTTGATTATTATAATTAATAACCAGAAGGATTAATACCAACGTGTGGGAAATAGTGTTATCCGGGGGCTGGACCATGGTGCCGATTATCGCCTGTTCGGTGATCGCGCTGGCTATCGTTGCAGAACGGTTCTGGACCCTGCAGAAAAAACGGGTCATACCCAAGCATCTGGTCGCCCAGGTGTGGCATTGGCATAACAGCAAACAGCTGGATATGGAGCACATCAAACAGTTGCGCAGTGGCTCACCTCTGGGGCGTGTTCTGGCCTCGGGTCTGGACAACCTTGGCCATGATCGTGAAATCATGAAAGAGGCGATAGAAGAGACTGGCCGCCATGTTATCCACGAGCTGGAACGCTATCTCAATTCACTTGGAACCATTGCCGCAATTACCCCGCTACTGGGTCTGCTGGGAACCGTGATTGGCATGATCAAGGTCTTCACACAGCTGACCAGTAGCGAACTGGGTAATGTGAACAGCCTTGCAGGCGGAATTTCCGAAGCACTGATAACCACTGCGGCAGGCCTGGTAGTTGCCATCCCGACTCTGTTGTTCTATCGCTATTTCCGCGGCCGTATCGATGAGCTGGTTATAAGAATGGAGCAGGAAGCAATCAAGCTGATTGAGGTTTTACATGGTCAGCGTGAAAAAGACTCTTCTGTGGAGAGCTTGAGTTGAACCTGAAACCCAAACAACAAGAAGAGCCGGACATAAACCTTGCTCCGCTGCTTGATGTAGTGTTTTTGTTGCTGATCTTTTTTATGGTATCAACCACCTTCAAGCGTGATACGACCCTGAAGGTGGATTTACCAGAATCCAGTTCTAAGCCAGTGGCCGCAAAAACAGATGTTATCGAACTGACTATTAACAAGGAAGGCCAGTATTACATCGGAAACAGGAAAATCATCAATAGTGAAATCAGTACACTCAAGCGTGCCCTGACCCAGGAAGCTAAAGGCAGCGACAAAACACCATTAGTCATTCGTGCGGATGCGATGACACCTCATCAGTATGTTGTCCGTGCACTGGATGCTGCGCGTCAGTTAGGCATACTGAATCTGTCGATCGCCACCGTGCAGGCAAAAGAATAACAGGTGATGTCTGATCAGCCGCCAGTTCATCCGCCAGTTCAATCCGGGCTGAGTATCTATAGACGTCTATTATCCTATGTAAAACCTCATCGCAAGGTTTTTCTTATTTCCTTACTGGGCATGGTGGTGTTAGCTGGAACAGAGGCTGGTTTTGCCTATTTAATGAAACCGATAATGGATAGTGGTTTTGTTAATCACGATCCAGTCAGTGTACGTACGATCCCTTTATATCTGATTGCGCTGTTTCTACTACGCGGTCTGGCCAGTTATGCTTCGAGTTTTGGTATGCAGTGGGTTGGTCGTGGTGTGATTGCCGATATGCGCGCGCAATTGTTTAGTCATTATCTGCAACTGCCAGCTGGCTATTTCGATCAGCGTAACAGCGGTGATCTGATTTCGGTTATTACCTTTAATATTGAACAGGTAGCCATTGCGATAACCAATGCAATAACCATCCTGGTACGCGACAGCCTGACTGCTCTGGCCTTGCTGGGTTTGATGTTTTATCACAGTGGCCTGCTGACCCTGACCGTGCTATTGATCGGCCCGATTGTTGGGCTGGTGATTTACAAAATCAGCCATCGTTATCGAAAAATCAGTAAAAATGTCCAGCACAGCATGGGTACAGTGACCCATATTACCCAGGAAGTGATTGATGGCCAGCGTGTTGTAAAAACCTTTGGCGGGCATGACTATGAACGGCATCGATTTGATGAAGTGAACCAGAACAACCGTCAGCAGTACCTTAAAATGACTTCGACCCAGTCGATCAGCGTTTCTTTTGTCCAGTTTCTGGCGGCTACCGTGCTGGCCGCCATCATCTACATGGCCACCCGGGATGAGGCCTCCAGCATTGCCACACCCGGCGCATTTATCTCGTTTATTACGGCAATGTTGCTGTTGATGCCAACACTCAAAAGACTGACCACAGTCAATCAGTCTCTACAACGAGGTATAACAGCAGCCGAAAGCGTGTTTGAAATACTGGATACCGACCCCGAGCCTGACAAAGGTACAAAGCAACTGGGTCGTGTAAGGGGAGTCGTTCAGTACCAAAATATTGATTTTACCTATTCAGGTAGTCACGAACGTGTTTTAAAAGACATCTGTTTTAAGATGTCTGCTGGTGAAACTGTGGCGATTGTTGGTCGTTCAGGTAGTGGTAAATCCACATTGGTAAACCTGTTGCCACGTTTTTATGATTCGACAAAAGGAAAAATTCTTGTCGATGGGCATAATATTCATGATTATAGTCTGTTTGACTTGCGCGAACAGATCTCGCTGGTAAGCCAGCATGTCACACTTTTTAATGATACGGTGGCACGAAATATTGACTATGGCCAGCTTGAACAGACCGATGAAAGTCGTATTATTGCTGCAGCCGAGGCGGCACATGCGATGGAGTTTATTCGGGAGCTACCCGACGGTATTCATACACTGGTGGGTGAAGATGGGCTGAATTTGTCAGGTGGACAACGCCAACGTCTGGCTATTGCACGTGCCTTGTTAAAGAATGCACCTATCCTGATTCTGGATGAGGCGACTTCGGCGCTTGATACAGAATCCGAACGACTGGTTCAACAGGGTCTGGAAGAGTTGATGGAAAACCGAACAACTCTGGTTATTGCACATCGGCTGAGCACAGTAGAAAAGGCAGACCGTATACTGGTACTGGATAGTGGCCAACTGGTAGAAAGTGGCACGCATACCGAACTGCTGGAAAAGAACGGGCACTACGCGGCACTCTATCGTATGCAGTTCCAGGATGACTGAGGACAGTTATGAGCCTCTCACTGGAATCTATCTGGTATCGACGTCATCCGGTTGGTTTACTTTTGCTGCCACTGAGCTGGGTGTTTTTTCTGGTAGTTGTACTGCGTCGATTCTGTTATCGCACAGGTGTACTCAAACAACATAAAATTGCCTGCCCGGTTATTATAGTCGGAAACATTACCGTTGGTGGTACCGGTAAAACACCGCTGGTCATCTGGCTGATTGCGTTCCTGAAAAAGCAGGGATACCACCCGGGTATCATCAGTCGCGGTTATGGCGGGCATGCGAGCACCTGGCCACAGCAGGTACGACCGGACAGTGACCCTTATATGGTTGGTGATGAGCCGGTATTGATGGCACAGCGCTGCCAGTGTCCGGTTGCAGTGGGGCCCGATCGTGTCGGGACCGCTCAAGCCTTGCTGGAACACAATCAATGCGACATCATTGTGTCGGATGACGGTCTGCAGCATTATGCACTGGCACGCGATATAGAGTTTGTTGTGATAGATGGCATCCGTCGCTTTGGAAATAATCGATGTTTACCATCAGGCCCATTACGTGAACCGGTTAGTCGTTTGCGTGAAGCCGATTTCCTGGTGGTCAACGGTCTGGCCAACCGCGGTGAACATGCGATGGAATTGACCGGTACACGACTGATTAATATGCTTGATGATCGACAAACGCGCGAGTTGTCAGACTGGAGTGGGAAACGAGTACACGCGGTAGCCGGTATCGGCAATCCAAAGCGGTTTTTTACTACACTGAACCGCGCCGGTCTGGACCTGGAAAGTCATGCATTTCGGGATCATTATGAATACAATCAGCGGGACCTTGATTTTACGGGTGATAACCCGGTAATTATGACTGAGAAGGACAAGGTCAAGTGTTTACGCTTTGCCAACCGGAATTTCTGGTACCTGCCAGTCGATGCGCAGATCGATGAACGACTGGAAACACCTTTATTGCGTAAACTGAACGCGTTAAACAAACAGCGGTGATATAATACAATTATGGATACAAAACTACTCGATATACTTGTCTGTCCTGTCTGTAAAAGCAAGCTTGTTTATCACAAGCAGGAACAGGAGTTAATTTGTCGTGCCGACCGGCTGGCTTTTCCGATTCGTGATGATATACCGGTCATGCTGGAAGAACAGGCACGCAGCCTGTTTGCCGATGAAGAGATCAAGGCCTGAAATCTGCTGTGACTGATTTCAAGGTCGTTATACCCTCCCGGTATGATTCCAGTCGACTACCCGGTAAGCCTCTGGTAGACATTCGCGGTCGTACGATGATCGAACATGTCTATCGTCAGGCAGAGAAAAGCGGTGCCTCGGAAATTGTCATTGCAACAGATGATCATCGCGTGCAGCAGGTAGCTGAAGCATTTGGCGCCACCGTTGAAATGACGCATGCCAATCATGCCAGTGGCACTGACCGGATTGCGGAGGTAGTAGCCAGACGCGCGTGGGATAAGGATACGATCATCGTCAATTTACAGGGAGATGAGCCACTCATACCGCCGACGCTGATTCATGAGGTTGCGGCAGCACTACAAACCCATCAACAGGCATCTGTGGCGACGCTGGCGACGCCCATTCATAAAAAAAAGGATATCTTCGACCCACATATCGTAAAGGTGGTGATGAACAGCGCTGGCTATGCGCTGTATTTCAGTCGGGCAGCGATACCCTGGGACAGGGATTGTTTCAGCGACCAGGGCAACACCGAACCACCTGCCCACGAGTATTACCGTCATCTCGGCCTGTACGCCTATCGCGCGGCCATGTTACAGAAAATTACCAGCGAACAACCCTGTGTACTGGAACGCGCCGAGCAGCTCGAGCAACTACGTGTACTCTGGCATGGTGATGCGATACATGTCACGGTGATTGATGAACCACCTGGTCACGGTATTGATACACCGGAAGACCTGGAGCGTGTCAGAGCGATTATCGGAACATGACGAAGGAATCATGAGTTTTCAGGAACAGCGCAGGGGTGATTCTGGGTAATCAGATTTGTTACCATTTTACAGGTAGCTCAAGGGCCAGATATTCCGGGTGCGGTGAGCGGCCATCTTCATCAATAATCGGTACAGAAAAGGATAACGGTACACGCCTTCTTGGGTTGCCAAACTGATCACCCTGAATATTCTCCTGCTGAACACTTATTAATATCAGGGTACGGCCATTGTCCAGTATTTCGTGTATAACGCAGGCATGCCCCTGGTGCCGGGTTTCACATCCGAGCAATTTTTCCAGCTGTCCTGCAAGGTCTTCAGGTATGGACATAATTATCCTGCTCAATATTCAGTGCCAGGCCGAAGGCATGATTGTCGTTAACCAGATGGGTATAATGTAAGATATGCTGAAACTATTCAAGAAAACAAGCAGAAAAGTCACACAGGTGGATCCGAATATGGTCAAGGTACTTTTTGTCTGTATGGGCAACATCTGCCGCTCTCCCACCGCGCAGGGTACATTCGAAAAGCGTGTGGAGGAGTCCGGCCTGGCTGACCGGATTTTCAGTGATTCTGCCGGCACCCATGCCTACCATGTCAGTGAGCCGCCGGACCATCGGGCACAGCTCACCGCCCAAAAACGCGGCATCGACCTGAGCAAACAACGCGCCAGACGGTCTGTTGTGGAAGATTTTACCGACTTTGACTTTATTCTGGCAATGGATAAAAGTAATTATCACGATTTACTGAAACAGTGCCCACCAGAACAACAGGGCAAGGTCCATTTGTTTCTGGCATTTGCGGAGCAAACCGACACAGACGAAGTGCCAGACCCTTATTATGGTGGCCATGCAGGGTTTGACCGGGTGTTTGATCTGGTTGAAGAGGCCTCTGTCGGGCTGATGGAACATATCAGAAAACAGCATTCGCTATAGACTGTCTGCTATCTTACTCCTGACTCAGCATGTTATCCCCTCACTCTGATCTTTCAGCCAGGGGAGGGGATACGAATAGTTACTTATCAGCGCTATCGCTACCCGACGGGCGACGTGTTTCAATCTGGGTCAGCCTGGGGTTATCAGGAACGGCTGGTTTCTGCGTACTTTCTGCAGGTTTAGGTGCCGGCCTGGGCTGTTCGGGTGGACGCGCTGCAGCAGCAGGTGCCTCAGGTCGGTTGCCGCTGTTACTTGATGCGGTGGACTGAGCAGCTGTCGGTTTGTCCTGCACAGGTATTGGTGCAGCTTGCGCTGGTCTGGTCTGCACAGGTGTTGGAGCAGTTTGTGCTTGTTTGGCCTGTACTGGTGATGGTGCAGCTGGAGCTGGAGCGGGTTTTACAGGCGCAGGTTTTGTATTCTGTGTATCACTGCGTGGTGCCTGTTGATCGGTAGCTGTTTGAGCAGGTTTAGGGGCGGCTGGCTTGTTATGTGGCTGCGAGGCCTGGTCTGCAGCAGGTGTCCTGGCATCGACAGCTGTCGTGGCCTCTTTAGCCTGGGTCGATGATTGAGCCGGGGTACGCGGAGCAACTGACGAAGGAGCAGAGGACGACTGGTTCTGCGTAGCCGCGCTGGCCACCTGTGAATCAGGCTTTGGCTGTTGTACTGGTTGCGGTGGGCGTGGCTGTGGGCTATTAGCGGTTTCCGAGCCTTGCTGACCAGTTTGCTGCTGATTTTGTTGAGTAGCCTCACCCTGCTCACTCTGTTCAGGTGAACGACGACGTCGACGGCCACCGCGTCGTCCACGGCGGCTACCGCCGCTACGCTGCGGATCCTGAGCCTGGCCTGATTCGGTTCCGGTAGCAGCTGTACTGGTGTTATCTTGTTGGCTGGTGTCTTCGCGGGCTTCCTTTTTTTCCTGGCTGGCCTTGTTCTGATTACCAGTCGCCAGCTTACGTTTTGGCTGATTCTGATTCTGATTTTGGCCGCCGCGACCACGTCCACGTCTTGGTTGATTGCCACCACTCTTGCGTACCTGTTGGCCACCGCGACGGGCTCCGCCTGAACGATTCGACTGGCTGGCTCGGGCCGGTTTTTTATCTTCGCTGGTCTGTTTTGGTTCGCTAGCCTTACCTGTGCCAAACAGGGTGTTCAGCAAACCCTTGATGAGTCCAGGTTCACTCTTGCTTGTCGCATCAGTCTGGGGAGTCGGTGCAGGTCTAGAGGGTGAAACAGTCTTTACGCTGGGTTCTTCAGCAGCAGTGATTATTTCCTTTTCACTCTGCTCTGGTAGTTCCTCGACTGGCTTAACGCGCTTGAAGCTGAGTTCAGATTCATCTACCTCATCCGCACGAACACGCTCAACGCTGTAGTGAGGCGTGTCCATGGTGACGTTGGGAATAAGCGTCAGCGTGACTTTGTGGCGCTGCTCAATTTCGCTGACCGCTGCACGCTTTTCGTTTAACAGGAAGGTGGCTACGGGCACTGGCAGTTGGATCAGTATTTGAGCGGTGCCATCTTTCATGGCTTCTTCTTCCATGATGCGCAGTAACGACAGACCGAGCGATTTAGTGCCACGAATAGTACCCTGGCCACTACAACGCGGGCACACAATCTGACTGGCTTCACCCAGCGAAGCACTCAGTCGTTGGCGCGACATCTCCAGTAGACCAAAGCGGGAGATGCGGCCTATCTGTACGCGCGCACGATCCATTTTCATTGCTTCACGTAGCCGGCCTTCTACTTCACGCTGGTTACGTGACTGGTACATATCTATAAAGTCGATCACCACCAGACCACCCAGGTCGCGCAGGCGTAATTGTCGGGCAATCTCGTCGGCCGCTTCCAGGTTGGTATTGGTGGCGGTTTCTTCAATATCACTACCCTTGGTTGCCCTGGCAGAGTTGATGTCGATCGAGACCATGGCCTCGGTGTGGTCGATCACCACAGAACCACCTGAAGGCAGTCTGACTTCACGGCTATAGGCTGATTCAATCTGGCTTTCAATCTGGTAACGGGTAAACAGCGGTACGCTGTCCTGATAAAATTTAAGCTTGTTCAGGTTATGCGGCATCACCTGCTGCATGAAGTCTTTTGCCTGCTGATAGATTTCTTCACCATCGATCAGGATTTCACCGATATCCTTACGCAGATAGTCACGCAGGGCACGGATGATGACATTGCTTTCCTGGTAAATCAGGAATGGAGCTTTCTTGTCCTTTGACGCTTTTTCTATCGCGTTCCACAGGTTAAGCAGGTAATCCAGATCCCATTGTAGTTCTTCGCTATTTTTACCCACTCCGGCAGTACGGACGATCATGCCCATGCCTTCAGGAAAATTCAGGCTGCTCATGGCCTCGCGCAGTTCGTTGCGATCGTCGCCTTCGATGCGACGTGAAACGCCGCCAGCGCGTGGATTATTGGGCATTAGCACCAGGAATCGACCAGCCAGGCTGATAAAGGTAGTTAACGCAGCACCTTTGTTGCCACGCTCTTCCTTTTCGACCTGGACCACCAGTTCCATGCCTTCCTTGACCACATCTCTGATATTGACGCGTGAGCCGCTGTCGGGCTCTTTCAGAAAGTAACTGCGGGAAATTTCTTTGAGTGGCAGAAATCCATGACGTTCAGACCCGTAGTCTATAAAGGCCGCTTCAAGGCTGGGTTCGACCCGCGTGATGCGTGCCTTGTATATATTGGATTTTTTTTGTTCGCGGCTGGATGTTTCAAGATCCAGATCAAATAATTTCTGGCCATCAACCATAGCCACGCGCAACTCTTCCTGCTGAGTCGCATTCACTAACATTCGCTTCATGTTGTTTCTCTATACTAGAGCGCTCAAACCCGGACGTCTGGCTGTTCTCCAAGAAAGGATACTTAAGTCAGAACGGCACATGCGTGCGTGTATATAAAGGCATGTGGCGCCGGCCATCGTCCCGGGAGCGCTCTATTATTTTATTCTTGTCCATGTTGGGTTGGACAAATAAACCCTTCAAACCAGTAGGCATCTGCCATGTAGCAAATGCCTGTAACTCTCTGCAAACCAGCCACTCCAGATGGACAATTCGCCCAAAACTGTGCATAGCTTTGTTTGCTTTACCTATATAATATAACAGTGTTACGAAATTGCTGCAATTAAGCTGAGCAAGACCCTGTATTATTAAGGATTTATGAAACAAAATTCCCCAAATATCGAGCAATCTGCCGGTAACAGCGTTGAAATGGCTACCATCGATCAGCAAAATGCCGGTCAGCGTATCGATAATTTTTTGCTGGCTCGACTCAAGGGTGTGCCACGCAGTCGCATTTACCGTATTTTACGTAAGGGAGAGGTGCGCGTGAACAAAGGCCGTATCAAAGCCACCTATCGGCTCAAGGCCGGTGATGTGGTCAGAATACCACCTGTGCGGCGCAGTGAGCGGACTGCACTGCAGGACATCAGTCCCGGACTGCGCCAGCTACTACTGGATGCCATTGTGTATGAAGACGATGATTTACTGATACTGGATAAACCATCGGGACTGGCTGTGCATGGTGGCAGTGGAATCAAATCGGGCCTGATAGAGTCAATACGTACCATCAAGCCAGTCTGGACAACGCTGGAGCTGGCACACCGGATAGACCGCGAGACCAGTGGTTGCCTGATTCTGGCTAAACAGCGTTCGAGCCTGAATGCGTTACACGAACTGTTCCGCGAAGGGCAGATAAACAAAGGTTACCTGACACTGGTGGCGGGAATCTGGGATAGTAAAAATACAATGATTGATGCCCCACTGGACCGGAACAACAGGACAGAGGGTGAGCGCAATGTAAAGGTCTCTGAGCAAGGCAAGCGAGCGGTGAGTCATTTCAAATTACTGTCACACTACCGCAAGCAGTTATCCTGCAGCATGCTTGAAGTACGGATTGATACCGGTCGAACTCACCAGATCAGGGTACATGCCGCGTATGCCGGGCATCCGGTTGTGGGTGATGACCGTTATGGTGACCGGGAAATCAATCGCTCATTGCGCAAAATGGGTCTCAAGCGGCTGTTTCTACATGCGCACGACCTTGAATTTCGTTTGCCTGATAGCAACAAGACCATCCACGTACATGCCCCGCTGCCCACGGACCTGAAACAACTACTCGATAAACTGGAATAAACAATGCCTGTAATACGATTAATGATTTTTGACTGGGATGGCACCCTGATGGATTCCGAGTCACATATTGTGGCAAGCATGCATTATGCGATGGACACTATGGGCATTGATCGTCTGCCAGTGAAGGATGTCAGTAATATTATTGGCCTGGGTATGCGTGAAGCACTGGACGCCCTGTTTCCAGCTCAGGCAGATAATGACGATTTTTCCCATGATTTTGTTGCGGCTTATCGCGAATATTTTTTTGCAAAAAATGCTCAGCAGCAATTTTTCGATGGCGCTTTACAGGTTTTGCAAACCATGCGTGAGCGTGGCATGTTACTGGCTGTTGCGACAGGCAAGAGTCAGCGAGGCCTGGACCTGGTATTGCAGCAGCATGGTCTGGAAAATTACTTTGATGTGACACGCTGTGCCGATACAACGGCATCCAAGCCAGACCCACTGATGCTGCAAGAGATTTTACAGGCCTTATCGATTCCGACAGAACAGGCCGTCATGATAGGTGATACCGAGTATGATTTAAGTATGGCTGCGAACGCGGGCACTCATGCCATTGCCGCAAATTATGGTGTGCATGAGTCATCGCGTTTGCTACGATATCAATTACTGGGCAGTCTGGATTCAATAGCGGACTTGCCGGACTTAATGGACATGTGTTGTGAGTAGAGCAGGCATGCCGGAAACAGGATAGAGCAGTTATGAGTGAAATACATTCGGCAGGACCATCGAACCCGTCAAATAAATGGGAGCGGCAATTACTGGAAAAACTATCACTGGCTGCGATTAACGAACAACGCCGCAGCCGACGCTGGGGTATTTTCTTCAAGCTGGCATTTCTGTCATACCTGGTGGTTATTCTGATGCTGTTCTCACTGGATCGGGATGCTCTGGATAATGTTAAACAGGGTAATCACAGTGCTATAGTCGATTTGACCGGGGTGATTGCAGCAGGTGAAGAGGCCAGTGCCGACAAAATTATTAGTTCACTACGTGATGCGTTTAAAGACAAAAAAACCAAAGGCGTGATTCTGCGACTGAACAGCCCGGGTGGCAGTCCGGTACAGGCCAGTTATATTTACAGGGAAATAAAACGACTGCGTAAGAAATACCCTAAAATTCCATTGTATGCCGTGGTTGTCGATATGTGCGCATCGGCCTGTTATTACATTGCCTCGGCAGCCGATAAAATCTACGCAAATGAAAACAGTCTGGTGGGTTCAATCGGAGTCCTGATTAACAGCTTTGGTTACGTGGGCTTAATGGAAAAAATCGGTGTAGAGCGGCGCTTGCTGACTGCCGGTGAGCATAAGGGTATTCTGGACCCGTTTTCACCCGCCAAGCCGGAAGAAACCGATTACATAAAAAGCGTATTGGCCGAATTACATCAACAGTTTATTAATGCGGTAAAAGAGGGACGAGGTGATCGCCTGAAAGATGACCCTATCCTGTTTTCAGGCCTGTTCTGGTCTGGTCTGCGTGGTAAGGACATAGGTCTGGTCGATGATTTTTCCAGCTCGTCCGATGTTGCAAGAGATGTGATAGGTGAAGAGGATATGAAGAACTTCACCACCAAGCGAGATTTGCTGGATCAGCTTGCAGATCGGTTAGGATTGTCATTAGCTAAAGGACTGTTACCCGGTAGCAAAAGCATCCTGGAATACAGATAGCAGGTGATTGACTATCAATGGCTGAACAGAAAATCACTCCCATGGATACACCTGTCGAAATAGCCGGTGCCGGGCCGGCAGGCCTGACCGCAGCTATTCAGCTGGCACAGGCCGGATGCAAGGTGATCGTTCATGAGCGGCATAAAGAGGTCGGTCATCGTTTTGGGCGCGATTTTCAGGGACTGGAGAACTGGACCACAGAAGAAGATGTGTTGTCGTTGTTCAGAAGCCAGGGCCTGACCACCGACTTTGTTACTGGCCCCTGTCACAAGGTCACTGTTTTCGATTACAAGGATCAGATGTATGAATTGCATACAGACGAACCTCTCTTTTATCTGGTAGAACGTGGACCCGGGGCAGGGTCACTGGACAGTGCATTACTCAGACAGGCTATCGGTCTAGGTGTAGATGTACGTTTCAACAGTCGGCTGCGTGAGATGAAAGGAGAGGGTATTCTGGCAGCGGGTCCAGGTGCCGCTGATGCGATTGCAGTAGGTTATCATTTTGACACCGATATGGAAGATGGTTACTGGGCCATCTGTGATGATAATCTTGCGCCACAAGGTTATGCGTATTTACTGGTCATGAAGGGCAGAGGTACGGTTAAAACCTGTATGTTTTCGGGTTTCAAGCAGGAAAAAATGTACGTGCAGCGAACCCTGGATGCATTTGAACGACTGGTTGGTCTGACGATGAAAAACCCGCATGCCCATGGTGGTACGGGGAATTTTCTTCTTCCCCGCAGTGCCTATAGTGGTCTCCATCCATTAGTGGGTGAGCATGCCGGGTTTCAGGATACTTTATGGGGGTTTGGTATGCGCCTGGCCATCGGCTCAGGCAGACTGGCTGCGCGGAGCCTGGTGACCCATGAAAATTATGACAAGTTGTGGAAGCGTGAATTAAAACCACAGCTGGAAGCATCTGTCGTCAACCGTGTTTTATACAGTCTGTGCGGAAACCGGGGCTATCGGCGTGTGCTGAGCATGCTGGTTAACCGGCCGGACATACGCAGCTCGCTGCGTAGACAATATCAAATGTCACTATCAAAGCGACTGGCCAAACCCTGGGCTGTACGCCGCTATACCAGCAAGCGTAAGGATGTCAGTTGTGATCATGTAGATTGCCATTGTATCTGGTGCCGCGGAGAGTGTTGTGAAATGGATTAAGCAACCGCTTGATTATGGCAATGCCAGTCCCGCTTCCATCAACATGCCGGTCAATCGAATCAATGGCAAACCAATCAAGGCCGTCGGATCATCTCCGCGCATGGCTTCAAACAGCGTAATACCCAATGCTTCTGACTTGAAACTGCCCGCGCAGTTGTAGGGCTGTTCGCGCTGCAAGTAACGTTCAATTTGCTGGTCAGTCAATTTTCGAAACACAACCTCAAATGGCACAACATCAAGCTGGTACTGGTTCGTCTTGCTGTTGTACAGGCATAGCCCGGTATAGAAGCGTACGCAACGTCCCGATGCCCGGCATAGTTGCTCGACTGCCCGGTCATGGTTACCCGGTTTACCGAGTATGTCTCCGTCCAGTACGGCCACCTGGTCTGAACCGATGATTAGCGCATCAGCAAACTGGCTGGCAACGGCCTGCGCCTTCGCAACTGACAGACGCTTTACCAGATCCTGTGGCGACTCACCCGGCAAGTGTGTTTCATCCACATCGGGAGCAGTTGTATTGAAAGGTAGTCCCAGACGCTGAAGCAGCTCACGGCGAAAAGGGGAGGTGGAACCCAGGATTAGTTGGGGAGTGGAATCATTCATGTTGGTCAGCTAGCTTGCATATTGGGCCGCGTATGGTGGCATGATCGCAATTCGATAGTCAATTAGACAGTGCAGGCCGCCGCTGATAAAGCCGCTTAAGTCAGTCTGCCTCAATTTCAATCAGGGTTTCATCCGGATTTACACTGTCGCCTTTTTCAACGTTAATGGCCTTGACCGTGCCGGATACGGGAGACTGAATTTCAGTTTCCATTTTCATCGCTTCCGATATTAGTACGGGATCACCTGCCGCGACCTTGTCATCGACCGCCACCAGGATCTCGATGATCGTACCCGGCATTGAGGTGGTGACATGGCCAGGCTCAGTGGCCTTCGGGCGTTTGCTGCCACCACGACCAGTTGTGATGGCGGCATCCTCTCCGTTGGGAGATATCACATCCAGTGTTTCCATCAGCACTTCTTCCGGTACACCATCGACGGTCATGTAAAAGGGGCGGGTTTCGGCATGGTGATGGCCGGTACCGGTTACCTTGATGTGATAGGTTTCGCCATGCAGGGTCAGATTAAATTCAACGGGTGCGGCGCTGGGCTGACCATTGCCTGTGTTAATGGGTTCCAGGGGCTCGGGAACCAGTGTGCCCAGGTTACGTTGTGTCAGAAATTCGCGCCCAATCTCCGGGAACATGGCGTAGATCATCACGTCTTCTTCTGATTTTGCCGTTTCACCAATTTCACTGCGTAGCTGATCCAGTTCATCATCAAGCAGATCGGCCGGGCGAATATCGATGATGTCCTCGTTACCAATGGCCTGCTGCCGGACGATAGTATTGACGTGCCCGGGTGCCTTGCCATAACGGCCCTGTAAATATAGCTTCACTTCGTTGGTAATGGTTTTATAACGCTCCCCGGTAATAACATTCATCGCCGCCTGGGTGCCAACGATTTGTGAGGTGGGGGTCACCAGCGGTGGATAGCCCAGGTCTTCGCGTACGCGCGGCACTTCCAGCAGCACCTCGTTCATTTTATCCAGCGTACCCTGTTCTTTCAGTTGTATATACAGGTTGGAAATCATGCCGCCAGGCACCTGGTTGATCTGTACACGGGTATCGAGACCGGTGAACTCACTTTCAAACTGGTGATATTTCTTGCGCACTTCATGAAAATAGAAGCCGATTTCCTGAAGTAATTCCAGGTTCAGGCCAGTGTCGTACTCCGTATCGCGGAAGGCGGCCACCATGCTTTCGGTAGGAGGGTGGCTGGCACCGCTGGAAAACGCCGAAATAGCAGTATCGATGTGCAGGCAGCCTTTTTCTACAGCCTTTAACTGGCACAGGTCAGACAGGCCAGCGGTGGCATGAGAATGTATATGTAACGGGACTTTCAGTGCATCGACCAGTTTCTCAACCAGTTCCGATGTGACATAGGGCGTGAGCAGGCCGGCCATGTCCTTGATCGCGATACTGTCGCAGCCAAAGCTTTCCAGTTCCAGTGCCTGTTCAATAAATAGTTCGATGGTATGGACCGGGCCGGTGGTGTAGCAAATAGCTCCCTGGGCATGTTTGCCACTTTCTTTCACTGCATCGATGGCGACACGCAGGTTACGGTTATCGTTCATCGCATCGAAAACACGAAATACATCGATGCCATTTTCTGCGCAACGGGCAACAAAGGCCTTCACGACGTCATCAGAATAGTGCCGATAGCCGAGCAGGTTCTGGCCGCGTAGCAACATTTGCAAACGTGTTTTGGGGAGTGCCTCACGTAATCTGGCCAGACGTTCCCACGGGTCTTCTTTCAGATAGCGAATACAGGCATCAAAGGTTGCACCGCCCCAGACTTCAAGCGACCAGTATCCGACCTGGTCCAGTTTTTCACAGATGGGCAGCATGTCGTCGATGCGCATGCGCGTCGCAATCAGACTCTGATGAGCGTCGCGTAGGATGGTATCGGTAATGTGTACTTTTGGCATATTCCAGCGCTCTTGAGTTCGGGGTTGTTTTACAGGCCCATATGCGCCGCGAGTGTTGCGGCAATAACAGTGGCCAGTTGTCGGGACGGACGTTTGACCGAATAGTGGGTCAGCTCCGGATTGGCTTCAACAAAGCCGGTATTAAACTGGCCGGCGCGGAAGCTTTCTGATTTCAGTATTTCCAGGTAATACGGAATGGTTGTCTTGACACCGTAGACCATAATATCGTTCAGGGCACGCTCGGATCGTCTGATCATCTGATCCCAGTCCAGCGCCCAGACAGTCAGTTTTGCGCACATGGAATCGTAGTAGGGTGGGATCACATACCCGGTATAGATAGCACTGTCGGTACGCACGCCCGGCCCACCGGCAGCAAAATAGCGTGTGACACGTCCAAAGCTGGGTAGAAAATCGTTCTTCGGGTCTTCGGCGTTAATACGAAACTCAATCGCGAAACCACGGCGCTGCACTTCTTCCTGCTTGTATCTGAGAGGATGGCCTGCAGCGATATTAATCTGCTCCTGCACAATGTCGATGCCGGTGATGACTTCGGTAATCGTATGCTCAACCTGCAGACGGGTATTCATTTCCATAAAATAGAAATCATCATGTTCGTCCAGCAGGAACTCAACCGTACCTGCATTCTCATACCCAACCGCTCTGGCGGCCAGGATGGCCAATTCACCAATATGATTGCGCTGATCATCGTTAAGCTGGGGGGAGGGGGCAATTTCCATCAGTTTCTGGTGGCGGCGCTGGATGCTGCAGTCGCGTTCAAATAGATGGATCACATTGCCGTGACTGTCGGCGAGAATCTGTACTTCAATATGGCGTGGATCAACCACACACTTTTCCATGAAAATATCGGCGCTTCCGAATGCCTTGGTAGCCTCTGACAGCACCCGGTCAAAATTACGCCGCAGTTCTGCTTCACTGTTGCAGCGTCTGATACCCCGTCCACCCCCGCCTGATGTGGCTTTTAGCATCACCGGATAGCCTATTTCCTGTGCCAGTTGTACACCTGCTTCCAGATTAGCCAGATTGCTGTCACTACCAGGTACCACCGGCACTCCGGCTTCAATCATGCTGCGCCGGGCCTCTATTTTGTTGCCCATATGGTGAACCACCTTGCTGTCAGGGCCGATAAAGATAATGCCGCGACGGGCGCATATCTCCGGTAGCAGGGGGTTTTCGGACAGGAAGCCATAGCCCGGGTGCAGCGCATCACAGCCTGTGGCGACCGCAATATTGACCAGCCGATGCATATTCAGATAACCGGCGATGCTGTCAGGGCCTATGTTATAGGCTTCATCGGCCTTTTTGACGTGTAGTGCATAGCGGTCTGGCTCGGCATATATAGCCACCGAGGTAATGCCCATTTCGGCGCAGGCGCGCACAATACGTACGGCAATTTCACCTCGATTAGCAATCAGGATTTTTTTGATCAAGGAACTTTCCCGGTTATTATCGTTGTATCCCATTATAGCTGACAGATGCTGTCAGCAAGCCAGTGGCCAACTATGTAAGGATGTTACTGAAAAAACAAGCCATTTTTTCAAAATGAGCTTTGACAGTACATCCCCTCAGCATATAAAATAGGCCGATTATGCCGACCCATTTGCCAGAAACTGTAGACCCATACCGGCTGGCGAAGAAAGGTGAGTCTCTATCAGGTGATATCGCTGTTGACAGTATGCCGCGTTTGTCACAGATTCTGGTGGAGAAAGAGGCTAGTGTAGCGGTGAAACTGGTGTTCGGTTATGGTGAGCAACGGCGCTTGACCATCAGTGGCACGATCACAACCGACCTGGTACTCAAATGCCAGCGCTGTCTCGGTCCCATGCCGTGGCCGTTACAGCTTGAGTTTACACTGGTTCTGGTGAAGGCCGAAAATCAGGGAGAGATACCACCGGAGTATGAGCAGTACATCATGGAATCTGACAAGATCAGGCTTCCCGAGATGATTGAGGATGAAATACTGCTGAGCATGCCATTAGTGGCAAAGCATGCAACGGAAAATTGTCCCGCTGCAGGGCATATGCAAACGGATACTGCCAGCGATAGTGTCGGGCAGGAAAACGGCAGTGAGACTGAACGGAAAAATCCGTTTGATATCCTGAAGAATTTAAAATCTGAATAATGTTATTCAGGCTTTATTGGTAGTAACGATAATAAATACATGCGCCGGTTACCGGGCTGTGTAAAAACTGAAACTGGAGCAACATCATGGCTGTACAAAAGAGTCGTAGAACCCCGTCAACCCGTGGCATGCGACGCTCGCATGACTCACTGAACGGATCTGCATTGTCCCTGGAGCCTGAAACAGGCGAAACCCATCGTCGCCACCATATCAGCGCTGATGGTTTCTACCGTGGTCGTCAGGTTTTAAGTGACAAAAAATAGTACCTGTCTGCCCTGTTCAAGTCATGAGAGTGCCTTGACCAGGGCGTTTCTGTATTCTGGTATGGCATAACAGGAAGTATTGCAATCGTTATGAGTAAATTCCCGACTATTGCCCTTGATGCGATGGGCGGTGATATAGGACCCGATGTGGTTCTGCCAGCAGCTGTAGAAATCCGCAAGAAATATCCCGAACTCAATCTTATTCTGGTAGGTCAGGAAGATCGCCTGCAGGCTGATTTAGCCAGTCTGGGCGTCAAGCCTGATGAGCGGTTGACGATTCATCATGCCTCGCAAGTGGTGGATATGGATGAGTCCGCTTCCAGTGCCTTACGTGGCAAAAAAGATTCTTCAATGCGTGTGGCGCTCAATCTGGTTAAACAGGGTGATGCCGATGCATGTGTCAGTGCCGGTAATACCGGAGCACTGATGGCAACCGGTCGCTTTGTACTGAAAATGTTGCCAGGCATCGACCGGCCGGCCATTATTTCTGCCTTGCCGAGTATGACCGGGCATAGTCATATGCTTGATCTGGGGGCCAATGTTGACTGTACCTCGGAACAATTATTTCAATTTGCCGTGATGGGTTCAGTGCTATCCAGTGTCGTCGATAACGTAGAACGGCCACGCATCGGCCTGCTCAATATTGGTGAAGAAGAAATCAAGGGTAATGAGCGCGTCAAGCTGGCAGCGCAATTGATATCCGCCAGCAAGCTGAATTATGTGGGTTTTGTTGAAGGCGATGATATTTACAAAGGTGGTGCAGCAGATGTGATTGTCTGCGATGGTTTTATCGGTAATGTGTCGCTGAAGACCAGTGAAGGTCTGGCCAGAATGGTCGGGCATTTCCTGAAGCAGGAATTTAATCGCAATATACTTACACGCTTAATGGCACTTGTATCATTACCGGTTCTAAAGGCATTCAAGCGCCGTATTGATGCGCGTCGTTATAACGGTGCCAGCCTGCTGGGCTTGCGCGGTATCGTGATTAAAAGTCATGGCGGAGCAGATATTCTGGCATTCGGCAATGCCATCGAAATCGCCATAAAAGAAATTCACCAGGCCCTTCCCGAGCGCATCAATGCCGAGCTCGAAGGCATGATGAGTACGGAGCAACCGGCGTGATCTATACACGTATTAGTGGTACAGGTAGTTTCCTGCCAGAAAAGTGTGTGACCAATGCCGATCTGGAGAAGATTGTCGACACCACAGATGACTGGATCGTCTCTCGTACCGGCATACATAAACGACACCTGGCTGCTGATCATGAGACAACCTGTGATCTGGCTGAACATGCGTCACGCAATGCAATTGATGCTGCTGGCCTCACGCCTGCCGACATTGGTCTGATTATTGTAGCTACCACAACTCCTGACCAGGTATTTCCGAGCACAGCCTGTCTGCTACAACAGCGTCTGGATATTCATGGCTGCGCCGCGTTTGATTTACAGGCAGTATGTACCGGGTTTATTTACGCTCTGGGTACCGCAGACAAGTTTATTAGCACGGGCACTACAAAACACGCGCTGGTGGTCGGTGCAGAAACCCTGTCACGCATCACCGACTGGTCTGATCGGACTACCTGTGTACTGTTCGGTGACGGCGCAGGAGCCGTGGTCGTTAGTGCCAGCGACAAGCCAGGTATCATGTCTACCCATTTGCATGCAGACGGGCAGTACGCCAGCTTATTACAGGTGCCTGCCGGGATTTCGTCTGGTTATGATGTGATACGTGAAAACCGGGCTTACATGCAAATGAAGGGCAACGAAGTTTTCAAGGTGGCGGTCAACACTCTGGGTCGGATAGTCGATGAAACCCTGGCGGCTAACCAGCTACAGAAGTCTGATATAGACTGGTTAATACCTCATCAGGCCAATATTCGTATTATTAACGCCACCGCAAAGAAACTGAACATGTCGATGGACCACGTCGTCGTGACGGTTGCTGAGCATGGCAACACTTCGGCCGCATCGGTACCGCTGGCACTGGATACGGCTGTGCGAGATGGTCGCATCAAGCGTGATGAAATATTATTGCTGGAAGCCTTTGGTGGAGGATTCACCTGGGGTTCCGTACTGGTTAAATTTTAACATCTGTTGGTAGTATATAAATGAAATGGGCTTGTATCTTTCCCGGACAGGGATCTCAATCTATCGGTATGTTGGCTGACCTGGCCGAAAACAATTCACTGGTAAATGATTTATTCAGCAGTGCTTCTGAAATTCTGTCTGAGGACTTATGGTCTATTGTCATCAATGGCCCGGAAGAGCGGCTCAACTCTACAGAAATTACCCAACCGGCCATGCTAACGGCGGCCTATGCCGTATGGCGTGTCTGGCTTGAACAAGGCGGACCGCGGCCTGATTTTATGGCAGGCCATAGCCTGGGCGAATATACCGCACTGGTTTGTGCAGATGCGCTGTCGTTTGAAGACGCGGTGATGCTGGTGCATGAGCGCGGAAAATTAATGCAAAACGCGGTACCGGCAGGCAAGGGCGCAATGGCCGCTATTCTGGGTCTGCAAGATGAACAGGTCAGAACAGCCTGTGAGCAGGCTGCGAACGGTCAGGTAGTTGAAGCGGTCAACTATAATTCGCCTGGCCAGGTTGTGATTGCGGGAGAACGAGACGCAGTAGAACGCGCTATTGATGAAGCAAAAGCCGCGGGGGCAAAGCGAGCCATGTTGCTGGCCGTGAGTGTGCCCTCGCATTGTTCACTGATGCATGAGGCAGCAGATCAGCTGGCAGAAAAACTGGCTGCAGTCGATTTCAGCATACCGACTATACCGGTAATACAGAATGTAGATGCACTTGCGCACAATGATACAGATAGCATACGCGCAGCGCTGGCAAGCCAGTTGCATAAGCCGGTACGTTGGGTAGAGAGTATTCAGTATCTGCACCAGCAGGGTGTGACGCGGATGGTAGAGTGTGGCCCAGGCAAGGTGTTGACGGGCCTGAACAAACGTATCGAAAAAACCATGAAGGTGTCACCGGCCAACGGCAGTCAGACTTTGCAGGCTGCTTTGCAGGCGATTGCTGAGTGAATGAGGTGTGTGTTATTTACCCGACTTACTGCATACAGACACACTGTAAATACATCCCTGTACGTTCGACGGCAGCATCCCTGCTGCCGACGGTCTGTATGCAGTAAGTCGGGTAAACAACACACGTCTGTATAACAGGGCGTGCAAAATCAATACAGGAAAAGAGCAATATGATAGCGACACTGGATAATTCAATTGCACTGGTAACGGGCGCCAGTCGCGGCATCGGTCAGGCTATAGCGCTGAAGCTGGGAGCAGAAGGCGCTACTGTAATCGGTACAGCAACCTCTCAGGCAGGTGCTGATGCAATTAGTGCCGTGTTGAAAGAGGCAAATATAAACGGTACCGGTATGGTGCTGGATGTAAAAGATGACGAAAACGTCAGCAGCCTGATTAAGGCGGTTACAGAGCAGTTTGGCGCACCTGCTATATTGGTCAACAACGCCGGCATCACACGCGATAATCTTCTTATGCGTATGAAAGAAGATGAATGGCAATCAATTATTGATACCAACCTGACCTCGGTGTATCGGATGAGCAAGGCCTGCATGCGTGGCATGATGAAAGCACGTCAAGGTCGAATTATAAATATCGCCTCAGTGGTTGGTGTCTCCGGTAACCCGGGTCAGACCAACTATGCGGCATCCAAGGCGGGCATGATAGGCTTTGCAAAATCACTGGCCCGTGAAGTGGGCTCACGCAATATCACTGTCAACACAGTGGCCCCCGGGTTCATTGATACCGATATGACGCGTGAACTTTCTGACGAGCAGCGTACAGCACTTAAAGCACAAATACCGCTCAATCGCCTGGGTGACCCCGCTGATATTGCCAATGCAGTCGTCTTTCTGGCTTCCCCGCAGGCGGCGTATATAACCGGTGAAACCATACATGTAAACGGCGGAATGCTGATGGTGTGATGCTGTTTATAATACGAACTGAATCGCATATGTAACAACTTACATTAAGTGTTAATAATAACTAATTGATAATAAAGAAAATATAATATATGTTTTTTCTTTCATAGTCCTGTAAAATACGGGGTTGAATTATTGGCATGCCGGCGCAGATTCCAATACAATACGCCCGCAGTGGATAAGATATCTATTGCAAACAGTCTTATATAAATGAGGATGAATTTAAAATGAGCTCAATCGACGAACGTGTGAAAAAAATAATCATAGAACAGCTTGGCGTCAGTGAAGACCAGGTCACCAGCGAGGCATCTTTCGTCGATGATCTTGGTGCAGATTCTCTGGATACCGTAGAACTGGTTATGGCACTGGAAGAAGAGTTCGAATGCGAAATTCCTGATGAAGATTCTGCAAAAATCGTTACAGTTCAGGATGCGATTAACTTCGTATCCGCACATATGGACTAATATCCGGTTACTTAAATAAACAGGGCATAGAAAAGTCTGTGCCCTGGCGATCATTTCAACCATCACGTAAGGGGCAACCGTCTTGTCTAAGCGTCGTGTCGTGGTTACAGGCCTGGGAATAATCTCGCCGGTCGGTAACACCATAGAATATGCCTGGAGCAATATTCTTGCTGGTCAATCAGGTATTGAGAACATCACCTCATTTGATGTTTCGGCATTTTCCGTGCGTATCGGCGGTACAATAAATGACTTTGATCCAAAAGAATATATCGCTCCGAAAGATATTAAAAAAATGGACCCTTTTATCCATTATGGTATTGCCGCAGCGGTTCAGGCGATTGATGATGCAGGGCTGGAAACTACTGAAGAAAATCCTGAACGAATTGGTGTTGCTATCGGCTCTGGTATCGGTGGCATTTCCTCTATTGAAAAAAGCCACAACATTTACCTGAAAAGTGGTCCACGTAAGATCTCGCCGTTTTTCATACCACAAAGCATCACTAACATGATTTCGGGCAACCTATCGATCATGTATGGTTATATGGGGCCTAACATCGCTATTGTTACGGCCTGTACCACAGGCACTCATAATATTGGTGAGGCCGGGCGTATGATTGCCTATGGTGATGCAGACGTGATGATTGCAGGTGGCGCTGAAATGGCAACCACTCCATGTAGCCTGGGTGGCTTTGCGGCTGCACGTGCGCTGTCTACCCGGAATGATGATCCGGTTCATGCCAGTCGTCCCTGGGACAAGGACAGGGACGGATTTGTACTGGGTGATGGTGCCGGAGTACTGGTACTGGAAGAATATGAACATGCCAAAAAGCGAGGCGCTCGTATCTACGCTGAGCTGGCCGGTTTTGGTATGAGTGGTGATGCTTACCACATGACTAAGCCTTCCCAGGGGGGCGAGGGTGCCAAACGCTGCATGTTGAATGCGATGCGTGATGCGGGTATCAATAATTCGGAAATTGATTATATCAATGCCCACGGTACCTCGACACCTGCAGGTGACGTAGCAGAGACCAATGGCCTGAAAGCCGCGCTGGGTGAGCATGCAGCGACTACTGCCATCAGTTCGACCAAGTCCATGACCGGGCACTTATTAGGTGCAGCTGGCGGTGTTGAATCCGTATTCAGTATACTGGCCATGCGGGATCAGGTCGCTCCGCCAACTATTAATCTGGATAACCCTGACCCTGAATGCGACCTGGACTATGTACCCCACACGGCGCGTAATATGAAAATCGATGTTTGCATGTCTAATTCATTCGGTTTTGGTGGCACCAACGGAACGCTGATATTCCGTAAACTGGATTAGACTTCTATCAACCTGCCGTTGATGGAGTAACGGTACGCACACTTATGGCAGTCAGTTCACAAATATCCGCAGGTTTATTATCCTCAGGGCATCGCAGATCTGCAGCAGGAACAATCTATAAACAGGTTAATGACGGTTTAACTGACCTGACCAGACTGCATGAGCTAAATTCACAGCGTTATCCTTTTCTGTTACAAAGCATGGCGATCGCGCCAGATCATGACAGCAGTTCCTCACTAACATCGCGTTATGACATTTTATTTGCGTTCCCGGGCGAGACACTCAAAAAACTGGCAGACGGTAGCTGCGTCCATTCCGAAAAAGGCAGAATGCAGGGCGGATTTCTTGACCTGCTGGATCAACACTGGCTGGCCAACAGAACAGAGTTGCCTGCTACGGCATTGCCCTTCAGTGGGGGCTGGTTCCTGTATCTGGGTTATGAACTGGCAGGTGAAATTGAAACGGGTCTGAAGCTGCCTGTAGCGGGTCAGGCATTACCCGTCGCCTGTGCCGTGCGTATCCCGGCCGCAATAATACGGGATCGTGTGCTGGATCAGTTGTGGCTGGTAGCCGAGAAGGATCATGCCGATCTGATCACAGAACTCGAACAGGATATAAGCCAGGTAGTCGCTGATACCACACACATGCCAGGGACCACTATTCAGGATGAGACTGATAAAATAACCGACCCAGTTAAACTGAATGAAGACCAGCCGGATGATTATCTGAATGCGGTAAAACGTATCAAGGAATATATTTTTGAAGGTGACGTATTCCAGGTTAATCTGTCACGCA
>DRJJ01000034.1 GCA_011052255.1 Gammaproteobacteria bacterium
ACAATAAGGGAAATTCAGGACTGGACAGGTATCCGATTCGACAAACAGCTGTATCAAAAGAATCCGCTCTTCTATCATGATCTGAAAGATCGAAATAGCGAACACAGCGTGTCATTTGCACCTGAAAGAATCCCGGTAAGAGGTACTGATAATATCGTATCGGATTCAAGTCACCAGAGAAAGAAAATTGAGCACCTGTCAATTCGAAAAGTAATCATTAATTCTGCCATGATTAATCCAAAGGGCCCTCAAAAAAGCGGTGAGTGGATCTCATTACATAACCGTGGTAACAAGAAAATAAAAATCGATGGATGGAGACTGGTTGACGGCCAGGGCAGAACCGGGACACTAACTGGCAGCATCGGCTCTGGCGAGTCCATTAAAATAAAAGGCAAGAACAAAGGTAAAGTTATGCTCAGCAATAGCGGCGGCAGCATGATGTTATATGACAAAGAAAACTGTTTGATTGACTACGTTACATGGTCAAAGCAACAAGTCAGAAGAACAGAAAAAGATGTTGCCTTTATATTTGATAATGCCAGTTAAAAACCGTGATAAAATGCACTGAGGCTCTGTTAGACAACAGGGCCTCGGTGCGTAAAACCGGTATTACTTCACGAGTACCCTGCTTATTTTATCTCTGATAACAACTTGGGATTTGTGACGAGCTTTCTAACACCATGTGCATGGTCTTCTTTAAATACATTTCCTTTGCACCACTTTCCAAGGCTATTGATATCTACCTTGCCACATTGAGGGCGAACACTCCAGGTAACCTGCATAGGTGAACATTGCTGCTCAGTATATTTAGGACCCGTAGTCGAACCCATGAACTCAACAGGCTTGCCCGTACCGGCTGGCAGCGCTTTTGCCTGATGATAGCCATTGACTACATTGCCACTGTAGGTCAAATCATTAAAATCAGGTGCTGATGAGTCATTCACAACGGTAAATACCTGAGTCTCAACACGAAGACTCGGGTTAACACAAGCCGCTGACAAACAAGAGCCTAAACCATGCCCGGGTTTAGTATCACAAGATGTATATACCCAATGCACCTCAATAGTATCTCCAGGTTTCAAGCCCTTGCACACCTTTTCTTTAGGGGGTGTCAACTCAGCCTTGCTAAGTGACTTACTCATGCTGCACTGGTACCCCCCGCCGTGACCATGCTCGCCTTCCCCTGCATAAATCGAGAAGTCTTTTGCCTTGTGCTCCGCATTATTATGAAAATGGATATTACACAGATTTAAATCCTTAAACCCAGGTGCGGTGGCGAAAATACGCTTGTTGGTGCCCGTGACGTTATCAATATCTCTAGGGGTTTGTGGGCCATAGCCTTCACAAGCAGCGCCACCATTTTCAGCCTGCGGGTGGTCACTGGCCATAGCCGTCGTGAAAAGTGTTCCCAGCGTTAGCACAATAAAAATAGTTCTTGTTATTGATATCATCAAACGTGCCTCTCTATATGTTGGTAATAAAAGATTCGTTTTAAAGCCGTAAGAATATGCCCTGACAGTTCCGGGATATGAGTGTCAATCCGGATGCGATTTTTTAGTCGCCTAAAGTGGGTATTTCGTCCGTAAAAAGGGGCTTCCCTCCCCGAAATGGAACATTATTATACATACAAAAGACATTTATTTCTACCAGTTAGAACGTTAGGCCAGGAAAACTACCCGCTTTACGGGCATGGGTTTAGGTGCGATTTAGCAAACAGTATGGATTTTGCACACTCACAATACGTGGTAAACCCGCTTGCTCTGCGCAATGAAGAAACTGCATCACACCCCATGGCGTTTCGTTTGACAGACCGATGTGACGAATCTTGCCTGCCTTTATCTGCTCGCCCAACGCTACCAGCGTTTCCATTATTGGAGTAAGCACCTCATTTGCAGGTGCATCAAACCCTAGCTTGCCAAAAAAGTTGGTTTCACGCTGCGGCCAGTGTAATTGATACAAATCGAGATAATCGGTCTGCAAGCGCTTAAGGCTGGCATCCAGAGCCAGAGGGATATCAGTACCATCAAAACGGCTTTTACCTTCACGGATGTGTGGAATCCAGTCCTCACCGGGGCCTGCCATCTTACTGGACAGTACAATCTGGTCACGTTTGCTGGCCCCAGGTCATGGTGCCCAGGCAAATAACACTGACATCAATATCAGTATTACCCAATTGTCGATATTGCATGTTGTTCACCTAAATATCAGCTGTCGTGCGATGATAACGTACTGTTTGAACTACTCGGTTCCCCGCCCTGACGCCACTCAATAACATCGGTATGACGTAATAGTTTACTCACCTCGCTAAGACCGGCCACAACTCGACCATCCCAGATCACCCGGAACTTAAAATTTTTATAAGGATCGAAACGATTCGGATTTACAGTATATTCTGCCGTGATAGCCTCCCGTCTTTACACCCCATTCACCATACTGGCGGGTGTAATAATATACAACTATACAATAATTCATGATTAAGTACACTATAGGCAACTTACTCTGAAACACGAAAGGTAGTATGACAGTGACTATTAACGAGCTTATCGAAAAAATCAAAAACCAGCCAGGCAATGTCAACTTTACTGAAGTTATCGAAACAATCGAAAACACCTACCACTACTCACCAAAACGCTTCAGCAACGGCACAGGAAATAATGCCATAATAAATGAAGCAGGCACCAACGAAGGATCATGTAAAATATTCGCTTTCGCAAAGCTACACAAACTGGATAAAAAACAGACACTGGCATGCTTTGGTAAATACTACAGAGACGATGTCCTGAGTCACCCGGATAATACAGACCATGCCAATATCCGTAATTTCATGAACTATGGCTGGGAAGGGATAACGGTAGAAGGTGAAGCATTGGCAATCAGGTAACGCTTCAACAAATACATAGCCTGTTCCTTATCTACTGCACCTGTATTTTAATCGCAGTAACACTGCCATTCATGTTGGGTTGTGCCTTTCCCTGAATTGAGTAACCTGGTGCAAGTTGAGCGAAATCTTCATATTTGACTATCGTTGCAGAATTTATCCATATCGTAATACCGTTCACTACAATATTATTTACACCAACAGAATCTATAACACCCGCAAGCTCAACTGTTCCTTTATTGGTATCCAGTACAGGTGCTACATTTATAGCGATGCTTGCGCTCCCCTGCAACACACCATCACTTACCGTTAGCAATAGTGTATAAGCTC
>DRJJ01000035.1 GCA_011052255.1 Gammaproteobacteria bacterium
AGTGGACGTACCCCTGGTGTTCCGGTTGTCACGCCAGTGGCATTGCCGGGTAGCTACGTACGGAAGGGATAACCGCTGAAAGCATCTAAGCGGGAAGCCTCCCCCAAGATTAGATCTCCCTGGGTACTTGATACCCCTGAAGGGTCGTCGAAGACTACGACGTTGATAGGCCGGGTGTGGAAGTGCAGCAATGCATGAAGCTAACCGGTACTAATTGCCCGTGAGGCTTGACCATATAACACCCAAGTTGTTTGGTGTGTTCTATGCAGTAGTGACTCATCATGTGAAGATACAACTTCAATCGAATTCGGTTTTCGAAAGAAAACCAAACAGTTTGCCTGGCGGCAATAGCGAGTGGGAACCACCCGATCCCATTTCGAACTCGGAAGTGAAAACACTTAGCGCCGATGATAGTGTGGGGTCTCCCCATGTGAAAGTAGGACACTGCCAGGTTTTTAATAGCAAAAACCCTTGTCGAATTTCGGCAGGGGTTTTTTTTTACCCTCTGCCTATCCATGTATACGCCAGATGTTATATTTACCTGGAAAAGAGAACAAACAGGTATACCTGAATATTTTTGATACCATTGCAACTGGATTCTTGATCAACAGCGATTGTATATCGACTATACTTATTAAGTAGAATAATATTAGGCCATAATAATTAGATAAATCATGCGCTTGGCAGATATTTTGCAAGTCCGAAAACTGCAGGAACAGTACATTAAGTATCAGCAGGGAGACACACTGATGGAGAGACAACAAATTAAATTATTACATATCGTGTCACTGTTTGTGCTCACATGTATCACAACCAGTGCTATCGCCGGGAAATATACAACTAGAAGTAACAAGAACAAACCACTTACATTTGCTATATTACCCTTTCTTAGCCCGATTGC
Source organism: Gammaproteobacteria bacterium (assembly GCA_011052255.1). Lineage (GTDB taxonomy): Bacteria > Pseudomonadota > Gammaproteobacteria > DRJJ01 > DRJJ01 > DRJJ01. The sequence continues at coordinate 902 of DRJJ01000035.1, forward strand.
ACTGACTAAGCGGTTTGCACCATTGCGTGACTACCTCTCAGAGAAGCTGGGCAAAGAGGTGGTCATAGAAACAGCAAGTTCTTACGAGGATTTTACAAAAAAAACCAATAATGGCGAGTATGATTTTGTATTGACGGCCCCACATTTCACGTTGATGGCCCTGGATACTGGTAAATATGAATTGCGTGCAGCCTATATTAAAAAGTTACAGGCAAATGTGGTCGTCAAAACCGATAGCCTTGTAAATTCAGTGCAGGATCTCGCTGGTAAGCAGATTGGTGTTCCTCCGGTAAAAGCAATAATAACGATAGCCGGTATTTTGTATCTGGAGGAGCAAGGTCTTATCGATGATCGCGCTGCGCACTATAAAGCCTACAGGTCTCATAACGCGGCTATGCTGGCAACAGTATCGGGCGAAGTCGATGCTGCTATAGCATCAAATTTTCAGGTGCAGAATCAAATTAACAAAGGGTTAGCAATCCGTATTGTGGGTGAAACCAGAACCTATCCCGGTATGGGCCTGCTGACTGCAAAGAGATTACCATCAAAAATCAAGGACGGATTTGAAGAGTCACTCGTCTCCATGACAGAAAGCGAGCAGGGGAAGGCTGTATTAAAGGCTATTCGATATCCTGGATACAAATCAGCTCAAAGTGCCGAATTTGAGCCGGCACGAATATTTATTAAGTGATTCAGTAAATATATGAGAATAAGGTTATCGACGCGGTTTATATTAAGCATATCATTTGTCAGTACAGTGGTTCTTTTACTGCTTGTTACGAATAGCGTAAGACTGCTGAACAATCATCATAAAACTATATTGCAGCAATATATCCATGCTGAGACTGACCTGATCAGTACTGCACTGCAACCGGGTCTGGTTTCAGGCGACCCTGGTTTGGTCAATGATGCCTTGTTGTTGTTGAAGGGTAATAAAGATATTGTTTATATTGATGTATACAATCGAATCGGGAAACTGGTTGCGACTATAGGTAAGAATCAGGCCGAAAAAAATCAGATCGACTTCAGTCTGGATCAGGCAATTAAAGACGGAGTATTCGATATTAGAAAAAAAATAACGCTTTATAACCAGTTTCTTGGTGAGTTTTATATTGGTTTCTCGGTAAAAGAGCTAACTGAAATAACAAGGAAAACCATTGTTCAGAATACGATTATCGCATTAATCGGCCTGTTTATTCTGGTCGTGCTGATTGTCATCCTGACGCTTTACCTGACCCGAAATCTGACCAGACTGGAAAAAACCGCAATTGCATTACAGCAAGGGAAACTGGATACCCGCATTGATATAGATGAAAACAATGAAGTTGGCGATCTCTCGAGGGCATTTAACCAGCTAGCACAGCATCTGCAGGAATCACAACATCAGGTAGAACAGGAGCAACACAAGCTGGAAATGGAAAAAGAATTACTGGAAACACGCGTTAAATCCAGAACACGTGATCTGGAGTTCGCAGTAAAAGAGCTGGAGTCTTTCAGCTACACGGTGTCACATGACCTGCGCGCACCCTTAAGACACATAGATGGCTTCAGCCATGCCATCCAGGAAGAATATTCAGATAAACTGGATGAAACAGGAAATATGTATCTCGACAAGGTACGTTCCGCAACAAAAAGAATGGGCTACCTGATTGAAGATTTGCTGAGGCTGGCCCGTGTTGGCAGGCATGAACTTAGTATTACTACTGTTAACTTATCTGATTTATCCAGGATTATTGTTAACAAGTTAAAACAGACAAACCCTGACAGGTCAGTTCAAATCAGTATTGAGTCTGATATACGGGTAAACGGAGACCGGCAGCTGCTTGAAATAGTGCTGGATAATTTACTCGGTAATGCGTGGAAATATACCAAAAATAATCCACAGACTGTGATCACCTTTGGTGAAAAAGTGATAAAGAATGAAACAGCTTACTTCGTTCGCGATAACGGCGTGGGTTTTAATATTAAATATGCGGGTAAAATATTCAAACCTTTCGAGCGTCTGCACAGCGCCGATGTCTTCGAAGGGACCGGTATTGGGCTTGCCACAGTAGAACGGGTGGTCCAGCACCACCGCGGCAGGGTTTGGGCAGAGTCTGAAGAAGACAAGGGCACGACAATTTACTTCACCCTGAATGTAAATCAAGCTGAGCTTTGATCTGGCTCAGGGTTATTCAATCTGGAAACAAATATTTGGTCTATTATAAGCATATGGAAGCAGGGAATAAACACAAAAAAATAATGGTTTGTCTGGATTACTCGGAGGAGGCCAGACAGGTTGCGTTGCGTGCTCAGGAGCTGACTAATCTGTATGGTGCCTCACTCAC
>DRJJ01000036.1 GCA_011052255.1 Gammaproteobacteria bacterium
CCGGATACGCTGGGCTGGTTATCTGACGAGATCGGTCGTGTTATTGAGGCTGTGCCTGACTCTCTCAGACACTCATCAACATCAAACCTGGAATCAGAACCCTGGCAAGTCCTGAATCTGAACCGCAGCATTATCGCTACGCGCTCACATGACACCGAGCGTATGCAGGAAGCCTTTGAAAGGCTTATCACACTGTTACCCAATGATGCCTGTCATTTTTTCAAACAAGGGTTGGAGCAAATGGATATCGTTGGCTATCCTGACCCGGTTCGCCAAATCATGCTACAGTACTACACGCGTTCCTGTGAGCCTCAACAGCTACATTAATTCGCACTCAATCAATAGATTATTCAAGAAGCTACTATCATGAAATTCCTGTTCGATTTTTTCCCTATTATCGTCTTTTATATTGGCTACAAGATGTACGACATCTATTACGCCACCGCTTTTGCAATAGCGGCAACCTTTATCCAGATCAGTCTGTACTGGCTTAAAAACCACCGCTTCGAAAAAATGCACCTGATCACCATGGGGTTAATAACTGTACTGGGCGGCGCGACAATTTATTTCCATGACCCGGCATTCATACAGTGGAAAGTGAGCGTAGTAAACTGGATATTTGGACTGGTGATTATTGGCAGTCATTACATTGGTAAAAAACCACTGATCGAGCGCATGATGGATCACGCCATCAGCATGGATCCTGGTATCTGGAAACGTCTGAACGCGGCATGGGGCCTGTTCTTTCTTGGTATGGGCTTTCTCAACCTGTATGTCATGTTTAACTTTGAGGAAGCGACATGGGTTGACTTCAAGGTCTATGGTCTGCTCGGACTGACCATCGCATTCGTTATCCTGCAATCGGTCTACCTTGCCAAACACATACAGGAAGACGAGAACGACGACCCGGTCGAGAAGGAAGTCTGATGTTTTATGTCATTATCGGCACAGACAACGAAAACAGTCTGGAACGACGCAAGCAGGCACGCCCTGCTCATCTGCAGCGTTTACAGACCTTACAGGATGAGCAACGACTGTTAACAGCCGGCCCAAACCCCGTCATTGACAGTGAAGACCCTGGCGAAGCCGGATTCAGTGGTAGCCTGATTATTGCAGAATTTGACTCCCTGCAAACGGCACAGACATGGGCCGATGCTGACCCCTATGTCGCGGCCGGTGTGTATAAACAGGTTCAGGTCAAACCCTACAAAAAAGTTTTTTGAACGACAGGATTCTCCGATGGACAACACTGACCGTATTGAACGTATACGCAGTCTGCTAAATAAAGCACTAACGCCCAACAGTCTGGAAATTATTGACGACAGCCATAAACATGCCGGGCATGAAGGTGCAAAGAGCGGCGGTGGACACTTTAATGTAGCGGTATGCTCGGCTGAATTTGAGGGGAAAACGCTGATACAACGTCACCGCATGATCTATGATGCCCTGGGTGATATGATGCAACAGGATATTCACGCACTAAGTATCGTTGCCACAACGCCGGATTAAGTCAGGGAACTTGTTGAGCGTGTAGCCTGCGCGTCGATATCTTCCACACTGAGTATCGTCTCCAGCGGCACCGGCTCTGCCAGCCAGTTACCCTGGCCATAATTAATTCCCAATTCCACCAGTCGATTATGAATGTCTTCATTTTCGACACATTCTGCAATAGTCTGTAGCCCCATGACATGGCCGATATAGTTCATGGAGGACACCAGCGCATAGTCGACCGGGTCACAGGCCATGTTACGAATAAACTCACCATCAATTTTAAGATAGTCTACATTCAGGTTTTTCAGGTAAGAGAATGAACTCAGGCCACTACCAAAATCATCCAGTGAAAAACGCACACCTGCTCTTCTGAACGTCTCGATAAACGTTACGGCCTCAGATAAATTGGCGATAGCAGCGGTCTCGGTGATTTCAAACACCAGGCAGGAAGCCAGTAACGGGTATTTTGCCAGCAAGGCCTCTGTAAATTCTCGCATACGCACATCACCGATAGACTGACCGGAGAGATTGATTGCAAAAACAGCCCTGTCCTGATCTTTTTGAACAGCTGGTTTATCGGTGAGAGACTCGGATATCATTGGGAAGGCCGTCATCAAGACCCAGCGATCCAGGTCAGCCATCAAATTATATCGTTCAGCAGCATGTATGTACTTGGACGGCGTGACTATATTATTGTCATCATCCACCATGCGTAAAAGAATTTCGTAATGTGAGGGTTTCTTACCATCGGTATTAACCGGTGCAATCTGTTGCGCATAAAGCAAAAATCGTTTTTCAGAATAAGCCTGCGTAATCAGTTTTGCCCAGTCAAGCTCACCCTGACGTTTCTGGCTGACATCATCTGATTCATGAAACACATAAACCTGGTTGCCACCTTTATCTCTGGCAATATGACAGGCCAGGTCCGCATGATTTATCGCTTCTACCCGGTCAGTTGTGCGGCTGGATAAACTGACCAGACCAATACTGAGGCTGGGCTCGAAGATCTTGTTGCCTTCACGAAAACGGTAGTCATGCGTTAGCTCGATAAATCCAGTGGTTAATTTTCTGGCGTAATCCACACGGCAATCGTAAAGCAACAGAGCGTAGCAACCGCCGTCAAGACAGGCCAGAATATCGCCTTCGCGTATTTTAGTTTTTACCAGCGAAGCGACCTGTTTGACCAGTCGACCGGCGGCAGCATGCCCGCAGGTATCACTGACCAGGGCCAACTGATCAACTTCCATAAAACACAACACATGCTCCTTGTCGTTGCCATCAATCAGCTGTTTCAGATTTCGTTCAAATTCCCTTCTGTTGATCAAACCCGTTACTTCATCATGCGTTGCCTGGTAGGCCAGCAGTTGCGTGAGCTTGCGCAATCGACTGACATCCTGAAAAACCAGTGCGCAGCCAATAATTGCATCGGAATTGTCACGTATGGGTGACAGGGAATAGTTAATGGATAAGCGCTTGTCACCTGATAACAGCACAAGGTCTGTATCGGCAGCCAGCATTTCACCACTTTCTACAACCTTTTCAAAAGGAATCAGGTGGGTTTCACCTCGAGCGTTCTCAATAGGGATCACATGATTAACCGGCCTGCTTCTGACTGATTGTATATTCAGGTCAGTCAGGCGCTCGGCTACCGGATTCATATACCAGATACAGCCATTCAGGTCGGTGCTGATAACCGCATCGGCAATGGAATGCAACGTCATATCACCCTGTAACTGAATTGATGATGCGTCCATATTGGTGATTTCTATGGGTGGTTCGGATGGGTTGCGATGCACAATCATGAATACAGCCAGAATACACAATATGGCTGCCGCGTTAATTATCAGAGCAAGCTGGTCGGGTATAGAAATGAGTGAATCAGGCAACAGAGGTAACAGGCTTGCACCCAGCACCAGCAGTAAAAGGGTTTTAACTACAGTCATGTTCTGCTCTAATTCGTTATAATATTCAAGGAGCATTCCCTGCCGTACACCTAAACCTTCCTGCCGTACACCTAAACCTTATTCTAGCAAAGTTTCCAGCGCCTCTTCATCAATTATTTTTACACCCAGCTCCTGGGCCCGTTGTAACTTGGAACCTGCCTTGTCACCTGCCACCACATAATCCGTTCTGGCAGAAACACTACTGCTCACTTTTGCGCCCAGGGCCTGAAGCCTCTGTTTGGCCGCAGACCGTGTCACCCGCACAAGAGACCCGGTCAGCACAAAGGTCTTGCCCTGAAGTGGCTGCTCAGCCAATTCAACCGCCTCAATGACTGGCCAGTGCACGCCTGCTGACAGCAACCTGTCTATCACTTCCTGGTTATGCGGTTGCTGAAAGAAGGTGATAATACTTTTAGCCACCACGGGTCCGATATCAGGCGTTGCCTGCAGGCTTTCATCATCGGCATGGCGCAATGCCTCCAGCGTCATAAAATGACTGGCCAGTGTCAGCGCTGTAGTCTCCCCTACACCCCTGATACCCAACGCGTATAAAAATCGGGCCAGCGTAGTTGTTTTGCTCTGTTTAAGAGCCGCAATCAGGTTGTTGGCCGATTTTTCGCCCATCCTGTCCATACCCGCCAACTGTTCCACTGACAGCTCATACAAATCTGCGACGGTTTCAATCAGGCCCTGATCAATCAGCTGCTCAACCAGTTTATCACCCAGACCATCCACATCCATCGCTCGACGTGAAACAAAATGCTTGATAGCTTCCTTGCGCTGGGCAGAACAATACAGCCCTCCTGTACAACGCAGATCGGCTTCACCTTCTTCTCTTATCGCTGCCGAACCACACACCGAACAAGTTTCAGGCATTTTAAAGGGTCTGGCTTTTTTCGGTCTTTTCGACATGACAGCGCTGACGATTTCCGGTATGACATCACCTGCCCGTCTGACGATCACGGTATCGCCGATACGTACATCCTTACGA
>DRJJ01000037.1 GCA_011052255.1 Gammaproteobacteria bacterium
AAAGACGGCGGGAACTGTCACCCTTCGGGCGTTTGCAATACTGTCCAGCTCATGCGGTATCTGTTCGGCGATCATGCGGGTCAGCCATTTGAAGTGCCACCAGCCTGATTGTGATAGGATCACCTCACGCAGAGCCGGTGGGTTTTGTACCAGTAAACCATCAATCGGGTGACGTGCCGCAAGGTAAAGCGCACTTACGCTGCCGAGACTGCCGCCAGCAACAATTACGGGTGTTTCTCCGGCAACCTGCAAAACTTCCTGCAGTGCACGTTCGGCCATTGCCGGCATTTTTTTCAGACTAGCCGTGCCGCTGCTTTTACCGTAGCCGGGAGGATTGACTGCCCAGATTTCGATGCACGATTGTGACCAGCAGTTCTCGACAAAATCAGTTTCGTGCTCGGCGCGACTGGCCGTACCGGGAAACTCTAACAGGTACAGTTCGGGCGTTGCCAGCGTGTCCACTCCAACACGGTGTACCCATACTTCCAGTTCACCGTCGCCATGCGGAAGTCGCGAAGGACTTTTTTCCGGTACATGGATATCATGCCGGGTGGATTGAAGAATGATTCGATCTGTGAGCCAACTTAGAAAACTCATATTACGTTTAAATGAAGAATGCAGTGCCGTAGGGCGTCGTACCCTTAGGGCTGTAATGGATTGAATAACGTTTGCCATTGCGACGCTGTAGAAGACCTGCGGCATCAAGCTCAGCAGGAATGTCTGTCGGTAGCATTTCGTGGTGCCTCATAATGTAACGTAACGCGAGAGGTGCGCGCAGAAATAATCCTCTCAAGTTAGCATGGGCAAACTCCTTCATCCAGACTTCTGTGGTACCGAGCAGTGGCTCGGGCAGTTTATCCAGGATTACGCCTTCATTTTGCCCATTGGCAATTAGCCGTTTCACGGTCAGTAAGACAGTGTGGCGTGCCAGGGTTGCACAGGAACGTACCAGTGGGTGGTAGGTGTCCTGTTCTGGGGGGAGAAGTACTTGTTCCAGTGCCTGCGGATCTGATGTTTTTATACGCTTGAGCAGTTCGCTCCACTGGTGGTGGATATCTTGCTCAGCATCGTCACCTGGAGGTATATGTTTCAGCCAGGCTTCCTCTCCACCTGCCAACATGTGTGCCAATGTGTCGCGTGCCACACCATCTCCCAATGTTACCGTTGACATGAACAGCTCAGCCAGTCCTTTTTTGCCGCCCGGTAACCGCAAAGGATAGCTATACCAGTCGCGCCCTTCCAGGACATCTTCCAGAAATTTCTGCGATCCGGCGAAGACCCGCAGGCTCAGCCAGTAGACTTGTGCCTCGTCGTCCATGCCTGTGCGGAATTTCCAGCTGACATCTGGGCGCCGCCAGGATACCCAGCTGAATACAAGGTCGGGAATCCGTGGATCAGCACCGATCTCGGTATCAGCAAGGTTGAGTAACTCGGGTCCCTTGCCAGGTTCAAAAATGAAACGCAGTTGAACATGTTGCAAGGGCCCGAGTCGGCCACCCTCACCAAAGGGTACCAGTGTGAGTTCAACACTCTCTAATCCGTCAAGCGAAACACGCATGCTGTGTAACACGGTAGATTTTTCAAATGGGTTGCCACCGTAGTTGACATTTCTCAGAACGATAAGGGCTTGATCGCCTTTTGGTTTACTGGCCGGCCAGTCGACCAGTACGGGGATTGCTGCTGCCATGTATCCCCCGGGGATAACGTCAAGATCGCTACGTAATCGCATTATTTGTGTCTCATGTTCCACCCAGGAAAGAATCTGACTTGGGGTCAGGGTTCTGTACTGGCTGTCAGCGTCGATCTCGTTCATATAGATATTTCAAGTTCCGGAGTTCAAATATTGAAAATCATTTTTATTCAAATTCCATTTTTAGTGTATACATGTCTAGCTGAAGTGTCGTTTTATAAAAAAACTCATTTCGGATAAAAGACGTTAAAATAGTTAGACGATTTATAGGTTAAAAAGCAGTTTTACATATAAAATCACTGCTGTCCCGAATGGCGCTAAGTTAAGATACTTTAGCATGGCATTCATATGCGGTGTGGAGATTCCACCATCTCATGTCTGGGCCTGGTCAAACCCTGGTAGTTTTTTGGCCTCCGTTTTACACACCGAGGCTCTTTACGTCCCGGTCGCTGGACGTATCACTGACGTTGCAAGACTGTCGCTAAGCAGTGATATTAATCGACTTTGCAAAAGCGGCAAGGTATCGGCTTGCCTGATAACTGAGATTGGCCGGAAAGTGGAGTTGGGGAAGGAGATTTTTTGATAATGGTGACAGAAGTCAGCAAGAATTGGCGAAGATGGCAGGTCGAACGGCTAGCCAGTTACGCGTAAACTACCCGTGGACTTAGGGAAAATGGGCGTTTATTCTTCCTGTACTCGGTCATGAAAACGAATATCGTGTAACCGACAGTCCATTTCAAAATCCTCGTAAGGCAATAGCCTGGTTGACCCGTCCAATGGCCAGATCATAGGCTGCAGTACGCAGATCCGTGTTGCGTTGTTGTGCCAGGTCACGGACCTGTTCATAGACCCGGCCAAGACGTTGCTCCAGGCGTTGCAGCACAGTGTCGCGTTCCCAGGGGAACTCCTGCAGGTTCTGTACCCATTCGTAATAGGAGGCCAGTACCCCGCCCGCATTTGCCAGGAGATCGGGCACGACCGTAATGCCCCGCTCCCGCAGGGTCGTATCCGCCAGGTGGGTCACCGGGATATTGGCCGCCTCCACCACCAGACGAGCCCGAATGGTCCCGGCATTGTCGCAATCGATGGTGGCCTCGATGGCCGCCGGGATCAGGATGTCACACGGCAGTTCCAGCAGTTCGGCATTACTGATTGGCTCCGTGCCCGGCAGGTCTTCAAGCCAGCCGGTTGCGGCGACGTGACGCCGGGCGCGCTCGATATCGATGCCGGCGTTGCAGATGACACCACTGCGGGCATCGGACAGGGCGATCACCCGGGTGCCCATCGCGTCAAGACACTGTGCCGTGTGAAATCCAACATTACCAAAGCCCTGAACCACAACCGACGCATCTTTGATGGGCAAAGAGATCTCACTAGCCACCTTGCCTGTAAGGTAGGCGACACCGTGGCCAGTCGCCTCCAGGCGCCCGGCCGATCCGCCCAGTTCTATAGGTTTACCCGTCACAATGGCTGGGGTATAACCGTGATTCTTGCTGTATTCCTCGAGGATCCAGGCCATCACCTGTGGGTTGGTGCCGACGTCCGGCGCCGGGATGTCATGGTGCACACCGAACACCGGCGCCATTTTCTGCACAAAGCGCTTGGTAAGAATTTCCAGTGCGTATTGGCTCAACTGGGTCGTATCGACGGCAATACCCCCCTTGGCACCACCGAAAGGGACGTCCACCAGCGCGGTCTTCCAGGTCATGAGCTGGGCCAGGGCGCGGATCTCGCCCAGGTTGACCGATGGATGGAAGCGCAGTCCGCCCTTGAAGGGCCCGCGCGCATGATTGTGTTGCACCCGGTAGCCCGTGTAGGTGTGCAGTTCGCCACCATCATCATCCGCGCGATGTGGGCGCAGGGGAATACTGACAGTTGTTTCCCGGAATGCCGATAGCAGAAGCTCCCGTTGCGCGGTCTCGAGTTGTAGCGACTCGAACGCCCGTCCCAGAAAATGGGTTTGCGTATCATGACATTGACAGTGTTTGCGTTCACCCGGCATGGTGTTTTCTCTTGTTGTATACTATTGTTTTCTGCTCGCCTTACCAGACTCAAACAGCATCTTGTATCATCAGTCTGGTAACCCACCGCGTACAGTAATCAAGCTATTACATGCATCCGACTGTCAAGTCAAGCAACATCCCGATACCGATTACCACAGCCGAATCTGGTTCGCCCCAGGCCGCATGTCTCATTGCGGGCAAGAATCTCAAGCGGAATGTTCAGGTCTTGTCTTTTGCCTTTTAAATGGTGTACTTGGAACCTGAATTCGCTAACCCTTGCACATTTGATCAAGGGCCTATTATATTTGCCAGCCACATTAAAGAGGACGGTAACAGGCTGGCGGGGATATGAAGGCCTATAAGCCAGTAGGTTTCATTTAGCATAGTTCGATTTTACAGCAGAATGTAGATTGGAATGTACGTTTGACCTACTTTTGAAGATTATTGCATTTAATAGTTAGACATAACATCATATACATGGCTAAGTCTTAGTTAAATATATACGCCCATGATTAATAATTATTATAAATCATGGGCTGATCACCATAGTTCTAAGCATTATACTCTGCACTTTTGTAACGGAACATAGCAGGGGCTCAAATCGCTATTCGTGCATCATTTGAGGCTCACGATGATTGCTGTCCCGTATCGGTAAATCTGAGAAACACTGCGGAAATACGACAGAAACGAACAGCGTGACAACAAACAATTTTAGTTCTGCGATTAGTACGCCGCTGGCATCAATATTTGGTAGCGGGTTCCTTGTGGTTGTGCCTATCCTGGCCAGTGCAGTTGGCCCTTATTCTGTACTCGCAATGGCAGTGGTTGCAATTGTCGCCTTTCTGGTCGGTGGCATTGTCCGGCACAATATACTCTGTGCTGAGCCTGTACTGGCTGAGGGCAGCAAGCGGTTCACTGTTATCGCTGAACGGTTTTCAGATCTGGCACTGGTTTTGGCCTACGTGGTTTCGGTCTGCCTTTATATTCACATTCTTTCTACCTTTGTCCTCGCTAACTTCGATCTGGATACTGATCGCAATAAAAGTATACTGACCACCATAATAATAGGCGTTATTACAGTTATTGGTCTGCTTGGGGGGCTGAAGCCACTTGAAAAACTGGAACGATGGGCGCTTTATGTGACTATACTGATTCTTGCAGTATTGCTCATTATGTTCGGTATCTATGATGCCAACCAGTTTCTGGCACAGCGCCATTTTACTTTACCTGAAATGCCGGAACGTACTGCATGGGAAATTGTAACCATCGTGGCCGGTATGCTTATTGTTGTTCAGGGTTTTGAAACAACACGTTATCTGGGTAAATATTTTGACTCAGTTACGCGTATTCGTGCCTCTCGTTGGTCTCAATATTTTTCACTTAGTATCTACGTGTTGTTTGTTGCCCTCGCGCTACCCATCGTACCGGTATTGAATGGAAATTATGCTGACAACAGTCTGATCAAGCTTGCTGCGACGGCCTCGTTACTTTTACCGATACCCCTGATCGTGGCCGCCAGCCTGTCACAATTTTCCGCTGCAGTAGCGGATACCCTGGCAGCGGCTGCCAACATACAGGAAGCAAGCCACCAACGTATCGGCACACGCTGGGGGTATTTGTTTGTTGGTGTAAGCGCAATGGCGTTGGCCTGGACTAACTCAACCTTTGAAATTATTGCTCTGGCATCGCGTGCCTTCGCATTTTACTACCTGCTGCAGTGTCTGGTGGCATTCTCGGTTTGCCGCAACCATCGTGAACGCATTCGTATTGTTTTTATTGCGATTATTCTTGGTTTTGTTCTGATCTTTGCCGTGCCAGCAGGCTGAATGAACGCAGATATCGCATTGTGGTGTCGGTGTAACGGCTTGTTTATGCAGGCAGCCCAGCAAAAGCTGAAAATCTTGACCTGTGTGCTACACACATGTTTTACACTTTCTCTTAAATAAATAAAGGAGAGCGATCATGGCTATTGATCCAGTGTGTGGCATGACAGTTGAAGCGAATAGCGCGGCGGTGCAGGAAGAGTATCAGGGCACAATCTGGTATTTCTGCTGCGACAGTTGCCGCAGTAAATTTCTGACAGATCCTGCCACTTATACACAACCCGAGACGATGACTGATCCGGTATGCTGCATGGAGGTATCCACAGATTCGAGTTATCACGTGGAATATGAGGGGAAGACTTACTATTTCTGCTGTGAGTCCTGTCTCGGCAAGTTCAATATCGAACCTGCGCATTACATACAGATACATTACGCGGAACCGTAGTGACAGGCAGTGTTTTCCGCTTCAGGCCCATAACTTCAGCACAAAATATCGTATTACTACATTTAATAGATTGATGCATATGACGATTCCTGCTAGCTTGCTCTAGTATACGATTGGCATCGACTCGATGCGCTGTGTGATTTTACTTTATTATTCAGCATGTGTGGCGCCTGCCGGCGGTAAATCTCAGCAATACCACTAATGCGGTACAGGACGTCCCAGTCTGAAATTATACCGAAGACCAGCTCGAACATAGGGGTGGTCAGTCGTAAGCTTATCGTTTTGGATACAGCAACAGGGAGGACTGGTAATGCAGATTGGTATGGTTGGTTTGGGACGGATGGGTGCGGCGATGGTTCGCCGCCTGATGCGTGCAGGTCATGAGTGTGTAGTATTCGACCGCAACCCGGAGGTCGTCAGTGAACTGGAGGCGGAAGGTGCAAGCGGGGTGGCCGATCTGTCTGAGCTCGTGGCCAGACTGGATAAACCCTGCGCTATCTGGGTCATGGTCCCTGCAGCTGTTGTGGGCAGTGTCATCGAGATGCTGGGCAATGAATTGGCGGCAGGTGATATCCTCATCGACGGCGGAAATTCCTATTACAAGGATGACATTGCCCGCGCTGCACAGCTTAAATCCACGGGCATTCACTATCTGGATGTCGGCACCAGTGGTGGTGTATTCGGTCTGGAGCGTGGTTATTGCCTGATGATAGGTGGTGAGACTGAGCCCGTACAACATCTTACCCCGGTGTTTTCAGCACTGGCGCCTGGCATGGGCGAGATACAACGCACCATGGGGCAACAGGGTGATCCGACGCCAGCCGAACAGGGCTACCTGCACTGTGGCCTAAGCGGCGCGGGGCATTTTGTCAAAATGGTTCATAACGGTATCGAATATGCACTGATGGCTGCATATGCAGAAGGTTTTAATCTTCTGCAACACGCCAATGTCGGTAAGCGTAGCACTGACATTGATGCCGAAACTACGCCATTACGTGACCCGGACGCCTTTCAGTACGACATTGATGTTGCCGCTGTGGCCGAAGTGTGGCGCCGTGGCAGCGTTATTTCCTCCTGGCTGCTGGATCTCAGCGCGGCTGCATTGCATGGCGATCCGAAGCTGGACGGTTTTCAGGGGCAGGTTTCTGATTCCGGCGAGGGACGCTGGACCAGTATAGCGGCCATTGAATCCGGGTCACCGGTACCGGTACTCAGTACGGCGTTGTATGCACGCTTTACTTCACGCGGCGAAAGCGATTTTTCCAACAAGCTGCTAGCCGCCATGCGCTACGGATTTGGTGGCCATCTGGAAAAGAAAAAATAACTCTCTTGAGATTAATACATCATGCCACACACTAACACAAAGACTGATACGCTTCCGGCACCTCCCTGTATTATGGTAATTTTCGGTGCAGCCGGGGACCTGGCCAAACGCAAGCTGTTTCCGGCGCTTTACTACCTGTCTGTGGTGAACCAGTTGCCGGAACACTTTGCGATATTGGGTGTCAGCCGGGAAGACTTCAGCACTGAAAGTTACCGAGAGCTGATGAATACCGAAAGTCGTGCACACCTCGACGGCGATTATTCGCAGGATATCTGGGATCGACTGATCAAGTGCTGTCACTATCTGCAGGGTGACTTCCGTGATACGGCCGCATACCAGGCACTAGCGCAGAAATTGGGTGAGCTTGGCGATCAATGTAAAATACCAGGCAATTACCTCTTTTATATGGCGACGCCGCCGGCCTTCTTTGGCGATATTGCCGAGCAAATTTCCGGTGCCGGCCTGGCCACCGAGCCAGACGGCCACTGGCGCCGGCTGGTTATCGAAAAACCATTTGGTCGCGATCTGCAATCTGCCCGTGATCTCAATCGCAGGTTGCTGGATGTATTTGACGAACGCCAGTTGTACCGGATTGACCATTATCTCGGCAAGGAGACCGTACAGAACTTCCTTGCCTTTCGTTTTGCCAATGGCGTCATCGAACCCATCTGGAATCGCCGCTATATCGATCATGTGCAGATCACTGTGGCCGAACCTCTGGGTGTGGAAAACCGCGCCAGTTATTACGAAGGCACCGGTGCGCTGCGGGATATGATCCCCAATCATCTGCTGGCGGTGCTGACCATTATTGCCATGGAGCCACCAATATCTTTCAATGCCGATGAAATCCGTGATGAGCAGGCCAAGGTGTTACGTGCCATCCAGCCTCTGACACCGGAAGAAGTGCTTACCCATACTGTACGAGGTCAGTACGGATCGGGCGTCACGCACGATGGGACGCGTGTACCGGCTTATCGTCAGGAAACGGGTGTTGCACAGGATTCACAGACTGAAACGTTTGTTGCGCTGAGTCTTATGATCGACAGCTGGCGCTGGGCCGGTGTACCTTTTTACCTGCGCACGGGAAAGCGTTTGCCTGGACGTTACACCGAGATCATGATCCAGTACAAGTACGCACCGAATGCTGCGTTTAAACGCTCGGTACTGAAGGATAAACACGTAGAACCAAATGTTATGGTACTGCGCATACAGCCCAGTGAAGGAATCAGCCTGGGAATTAATGCCAAGGTGCCCGGTCAGGCATTGCGGTTGAGTCCGGTGGAAATGGATTTCAGCTATGATGATTATTTTGGCAATGAGCCAAGTACTGGTTACGAAACATTGATTTATGACTGCATGCAGGGTGATCCCACGTTATTCAAGCGTGCTGATATTATCGAGAATGCCTGGCAGTTAATGGAGCCGATACTTGACGTATGGAGTGCTCTACCACCGCGTGACTTTCCGAATTATGCCGCCGGGGAATGGGGGCCATCAGCGGCTGATGAGCTGCTTCAACGTGACGGTCGCTCATGGCGTATATGTACACCGGGCGGTTGTGTTCGCAGAACAGGCAGCGAATAGACCGGTTTTATGAACGCGTTAACCGGCAACAGGACGGAAAACAGATCTCATCATTTTTCACTTAAACGGTAGGCCAGTTGTCGCGCTCCCAGCAGGCCTGCCTGCTGGTTCAGAATGAGTTTTACAGGGATCTTTTCAAGTAATTTCTGCATGGGACTCTTATTGCTGAAAGCCTTCAAAAATACCTGTGACTGCATGAACGGTACATTTTTTGTCGCGATACCACCGGCAATATACAGGCCATCATACGGCAGGGTTGTCAGGGCCAGATTTCCAGCCTGTGAGCCATATATTGTTATAAACAGAGTCATAGCCCGGGCAGCCAGAGACTGGCTGTCTTCCAGAGCGGCATGACTGATAGCCGCCGGGTTGCCGGTCGTCAGTCTCTTGCTCAGTTCAGGATCAACCAGATCCGGGTGCTGTTGCTCGAGGAAATGATATATATTAACGATTCCCTGGCCTGACAGAACTGTTTCACAGGAGATGCGCGGGTATTTTTTACGCAGATAGCTGGCAAGTTTAAATTCAATATCAAGGACGGGGGCGTAATCTGCATGCCCGCCTTCCATCCCGTACACCTCGTACCGGTTTTGCTGGTAAATCAGCAACGCTTCCCCCAGACCCGTACCGGCACCAATTATGACCTTGCGGGTCCCGGCCTGTGCCTGTCCTTCCTGCAGGACCAGGATGTCATCCCTGTTGAGTACTTCGATGCCATAACCGATAGCCTTGAAGTCATTAATAATTTTTACAACAGGAATATCGAATTGTGCTGCCAGCTTGAGGTTATCGATTTTCCAGGGGAGATTGGTAACCTGCACAGATTGTTTCTCATTGTCAGTTGCAACGGGACCGGCAACAGCAAGACAGGCGATTTGAGGTTTGGGCTGATCCTGGAGAAAAACATCCAGCGCCTGATCGAAGGATTTATATTCCCCGCTTATCAGGCGTTGCTGGTAGATAATATTTAATTGGTGATTGCCGATGTCACAAAGCTGTAACAGCGTCTTTGTGCCGCCAATATCGGCCGAGAGAATAACCAAAACAGTGTACCTCTTGCTGCACTTTCATCCAGAAACCAGAAAAGTCCCCCGCCAGCGATTATACCCTGTACAGGATGCTTTCCTGATAAATTTGATATAAATATCTCCGTCAAAACAGGGTTCTTTCTCTTTCCTGTAGCAAGGATCAGTACATTTCTGGCGTTGTTTTTAGAAGTAATGCACCAGTCCTTTAACTTTCCAGGTTGATGAGTTGTTCAGCTAGTTGGTACGGGTACGGGCCTTCATTCAGGTTCTACGACTTCGATCCGGTAACTGTCTCGTGTTTTCCCATCTGCCGTGTTCGCTTCGATGGTGAAATGCAATGATTCGCCGATGCCGAGTGTCTTTACCGGCAAGGTGATCCTGTGCAGATCAAAACCCGCAGGTGTTGTTTTCACCTCATTGGTATCCGGTGCGTCGCCGACCAGAAATCGTATAGTGGCAGGTTGTGGCAGGCAGATACACAGGGCCTCGCCCTGGAAAATCGTATCGATGGGCGCCATAGGTGTCCATACCGCGAGTATCGCCTTCGGGCGTTGGCCATCATAGCGCTCCCATACCGTGTCGAGCCGGTCCACGGGATGACCCGCAGCGCGAGAATGCGCCAGTTTGATAAATTCCGCGTGGGCCCATACCAGCGGCATCGCCGATCCTGTCGCCTGGCCGGGGTACAGTCGCCGTTCGGGGATGGGTTCGGCATCCCAGACCTGCTCCGGGAGCATGCCGCCGCGTCCTGCCATTGCGGCCATGGCACCCAGATAGGGCAGGGGGTCGTTGCCGGCCAGCAATTCGTAGTGGCCACGCTCCCCTGTGAGCAGCGGCCAGGGGCGACCGTGGCCGGTGCCATTGAAAGCAGAACCATCACGGTGTTCGCCATAGCCGTCTCCATTGTAGCGGTACCAGGCCGAACCATTCGGCGTCTCCGCCCTGAGCAGGGCATCGACGACCCGGACGCTGTCCCTGATCAATGGGTCGTCGGCTCGCCGTAACCCGAAACGCACCAGCTGTAGAAAGTCAGTGCTGATCTGTTCCGCTGCGGATAACCCGGGATCCTGCAGCCGATTCTTGATGGGTAACTGCTGGCTCACTGCTTCCTCATCCATAATCGCTTTTGGTGGTGCAGTTCGAATGTAATAGCCGGCTACCCCGTGCTTTCGTGCCAGCGCGGTATCGTGCACAACGGTCCATGATTCGATCCGGCTGTTCCAGAAGTCTGCGATGGCCAATGAAGTTTCCCGGTTCTGGCCCTTCAGGAAATCCGCACCGCTGACCAGTGCGGCAATACAGATCGCCAGGGTAAAAGTGTTGACTCCTGCATTTTCCTCCCAGCGATCCTGGTCGGAGGCGGGACCGTTGTGCGCGATGAAGCTAAGGGCACGGGATACCATGTCAGCAATCTCGATACCATCCAGCGATCCACGCGCTGCAAGCTCTGCCGCCAGCAACACCGGGAATGCGGCTTCGTCGAGCTGGGTCCCCTGCCAGTAAGGTTTTCCACCGAGCCACTGGTTCTGGTACCAGTGGCCGTCTTCGAGCTGGGTGGCAATAAGATAACGCAGGATTTCGCGTGCCTTGTCGTCCGCACCCAGCATTAATAGCGCACCCGCGCTTTCTACCAGGTCGCGCGGCCAGACCAGGTGGTAGCCACCGCGTTCGTTGCGCGTTTCGCCCCAGGGGATGCTGAGGCTGGCAATCATGGCACCGGTAAAAATCTGATCCTGATGGGTGCGTAGCACCATCGCCGAGATTTTTAATTCATTGAGCAGGGGCTCGGGCAGATCCAGGTTGAGTGCGCATCGCAGGTCGCAGTTCGAATGCCAGTCGCGCCAGTCGTTGATCTGTTGTTGCCATGGACTGTCAAAGGATCTTGGCAGGGCGGACAGAGCCACTGTGGCAGCAGATTCCCTGCTGCTGGCAAAGCCGAGCGCCAGTACCGAGTAGCGGGGCAGACCACCGGTCAGTGCAACATTACCGGGACCGGCCTGCTTGTAGTGCCAGTGCATGGCTCCGTTACGATTGAAGTCCTGCCAGCCGTCGCTACCACCGACATAACCGGCACTGACTTCCTGGAAGGCATCGCGCTGGTTGGCGTCCACGGCCGCCAGCGCCAGGCCGAATGGACCCTGTTTCGCCCACAGCACACGGCGGCCATGGTAGCGCGCTACCATGGCCTGGTTGTCATAACCGGTCCCTCCCAGGCGGGGGGCCAGCAGCACATAGGGCCGCAACGATGCGTCACCTTGCAGCCGGCATTCAATCAGTAGCACATCGCGTTGTGGATCGGGCGTGATGCGGAGTGTCAGCGTGAAACGTGGGTGCCGGTGGATCAGGGTGTAAGCGGGTATGCCGGGCTCGGGCTGGCTGAGGGTATAATCATCCAGACGTTTGACCTCTACCCAGAAGCCGGCACCATCGGCGATGATGAAGCCGAGATCGCGGATCTGCGGCAGGTCGACACGTGGATAGTAGACCTCATTGATGATGCCTCGGCCGAGTGTAAACCACAGGCGTGACGGCCCCAGCGAACACCCCACGGCATTCTTGCGCCCACCGCTCCAGGTCGGTGGGATACCTGGTCTGCCGGGTGCATGGCCGGTAACCTCGTAGGACTCAGAAACGAGTGGCAACTCGCTCATGCTAGTTCAGGCAAGCCGGCCGAGTAACACCTGTGCCGCCAGCCCAATGCCCAGGGTAAAGGTGAAGGTGATGCCCAATACCCACTTTACCAGTGGTATCGGCGCAGAACCTGATGCTGTGATAATGGGTTGCTGATACATTGGTACGATTATACGCAGATACACCGCTAGTGACAGCACACTGTTGAGTATGGCTATTACAGCAAGCCAGGTGAAGCCTGCCTCAATCGATGCACCGAACAACAGAAACTTGCCGACAAAGCCGGCGAGTGGCGGGATACCGGCCAGTGAAAGAAGAAACACCACCATTGCTACACCTATAGCAATATTTTTACGCCCGATGCCAGAGAATACATCAAGCGTTCGACCTGCATGCATAACGACAGCAAAGGCACCCAGATTCATTGCGGCGTAGGCGGCAGAAAAAACAATAATGGACGTAAATGCGAGTGGGCTCGCCCCCACCGCGACAATACCGATAAGAAAATAACCTGCCTGGGCAACTGACGAATAGGCGAGTAGTCGCACAACATTGTCTTGCACCAACGCAGCCAGATAGCCATAGGTCATAGTTATCACAGAGACCACAGCAATGACCAGCGGCCAGCCTGTACTCATGGGTAAATCGCGAACCACCTGTGTCAGGGCCAGGATTGCACCGATCTTGGGGACTACCGACAGATAAGCGGCTATCGACACGGGCGCACCCTCGTAGGCATCCGGTGCCCAGAAATGAAATGGCACCAGTGAGGCCTTGTAACCCAGTCCGACGATGACGGCGATCAGGCCAACGGCGGCGACAACCGGTTTTTCTTCAAGGCGGGACAGATCGCTAAGCAGTGTCGAACCGGTACCACCGAACCAGTAACTGAGACCAAAGATCATGATAGCACCGGTGACTGCGGCGAAGACAAAAAATTTCATGGCGGCTTCAGTGGCACTATCATTACGCGGATAGGCCACCAGCGCAAAGGAACCGAGGCCTGACAGCAATATGCCCAATACGAGTAGCATGCTGTCACCGGCACCGGCTAGCACCAGGGAACCCAGGGTCACAAAACAGACCAGACTATAAACAGTACCTTCCCGGTCACTGCCACCGAGTTCTGTACGTGCCAGCAAGACAGACAGTACGGTCGCGGGCAACAAGATGAGTTTGGCCCAGACACTCAGCATATCTATGCGGAATGTGCCACCGAATATGCTGGTATCCGCGCCAAGCAGAGGCAGGGTCATGCCGGTCGCGAGCAGCAGTCCGATAACTGTAACTGTCAGTGCAATGCGGGGCAGGCGCAGCATCTCAGCCACCAGTGCGATGACACCAGTCAGCAGCACGATGATCTCAGGGATAATTAAGGCGAGATCACGCTCCATCAGAATTGCAGTGCCGCGGTGGTCTTGTGAATAACATCAAGCACCCAGGCCGGGACGACGCCTACCACGACGATCAGTATCAGCAGCGGACTCAGCGCAAGTACTTCACGCACATTCAGATCGGCCATGTTTGTCCACTTTTCACGAGGTTCGCCGAGAAACACCTTGCCAATGGCTCTCAGGTACAGGCCGGCAGTGATGACGATACCAAGGATGGCAATGACGGCCACGGGTTCAACCTGCAGTGTCGCCAGGAAGATCTGGAACTCGGCCGGAAAGTGAGCCAGCCCAGGCAACCCCAACGAAGCAAACGCGGCGAGCACGAAGGACCAACCGAGTATCGGTATTACATTCAGTAATCCTCCAAACTGGTCCATCTCCCGGGTATTGGCGCGATCCTGCAACATGCCAACCAGTAAGAACAACGCACCGGTGACCAGTCCGTGGCTGACCATTTGCAGGACCGAGCCGTCCAGTGCGGTAGCACGAATCGCTGGATCGGTTGCCAACGCTGCAATCGCCACCCCGATAATGATATAACCCATGTGATTGACCGAGGTATAGGCGACCAGGCGTTTGAGATCGCTCTGTGCCAGTGCGGCGAAGGCACCGTAGAGAGCAGCGACTACGCCGAACACCAGGATGACGATCCCGGCGTCACGAAAGGCATCCGGTGTCATCTGAAATGCAAAACGTACCAGACCATAGGTGCCGAATTTCAGCATCACCCCGGCGAGGATCACGCTGCCCGCAGCCGGTGCCTGGACATGTGCCGCAGGCAGCCATGTGTGAAATGGGAACACCGGCGTCTTGACCGCAAAAGTAATCAGCATCGCTATCAGTGCAAGCATGGCCGCAGTACCGTTTAATGGTGGGTTGCTGATCCAGTCGCGCATGTCGAAGGTATGTGGGTCGCTACCAAGATATAACCCGAGAATGGCAAGCAGTAACGGCAGGCTGCCGAGAAATGTATAGATAAAAAACATCAGCGCTGCGCGTTGACGATCTTCATGTCCCCATTCAGCAATCATGAAGTACATGGCAACCAGTGACACCTCAAAGAAAACATAGAATAAAATTGCATCCAGTGCGGTAAAGACGCCAATAGAAGCCGTCTCCAGCAATAGCATCAGCGCGACAAAGGCATGAGATTGTTTGCGGACCTTGGCAGAATAAATAAAGGTCACGAAGAACAACAGTGCAGTTAGCAGTACCAGAGGCAAACTAATGCCATCCACGCCAACACGGTAGGCAGCGCCAATTGAAGGCATCCAGTCAAGCTGTTCAAGCTGGGCAAAGCCAGTTTCGTTAACACCGCGTGACCACATCCTTACCACACCAATGAGTGTCAGCCCGCTGGTAACGATGCCGATGGCGTGTACGACCTGTACGGGAGCTTTTCGCAAGGTCATAACAAGCAGCGCTCCAAGGAGCGGCAGGAACAGGGTGATGGACACGATGGGCAGCATTCAGGAGTCTCCTTATCAATAAACCAGTAAAGCCAGCAACAGGGCGGCGAGGATCAGCGCAGTTCCCACGACAGTGATTGCCATTTCACGATGAATCAGGCCGCTCTGCAATGAGCGGGCGCGGCTGCCGAGTTCGACCGTGTTGCGCACCAATGAAAATATCAGCCCGTCGATGCCCTGTTCGTCATTGTGGCGTACGGCTCGACCGATATCGAGTCCAAATCGACCCACTGCAAATACGCCTGCGTACAGGATGCGTTCCAGCCTTTCACAGCTGCGGGCGATGGCGAATGCGGGCCGCACCATCAAGTTATCGAAACCGCCGGCAATGGTAAAACCCTGCTGTACCCAGGGCAACAAAGGGCCAAGTAGTCGCCGCGCCGTGAAGAACCAGCCAAGTATCAAACCACCCACTGCTGCACCCAGCCCGAAAATTTCGGGGGGAAATCGGGTGGGGGTGTTTTCGGGTAGGCGGGTGTTCAGCAAGGTCTCGATATCAGGGAAGGTGACACCCAGGATAACGGCCAGTGTGACCAGTCCGGCCAGTCCCGCACCCATCCAGTATAGCCCCACGATCTTGTGGCTCTTGCGGTCACCATGCCACAGGATGCGCAGTGCTCGGGCCATATAGGCGCCGGTCAACAGGGTGCCGGCCAGCGCTAGTGGCGCAAGTAACAGCGCGTTGGGTGAGGCCAGCGAGGCGGCAATGATGGCTTCCTTGGAAAAGTAGCCACTCATAGGAGGGATACCGGCCAGCGCCAGTGCTGCCAGCGCATAACCGAAAAATACGCGCGGTCTATCACGCCCGGCACCTTGCAGATTTACCAGTACCGTGCTGTTACGGCTGTGCTGAAATATACCAGCGCCAAGAAACAGGCCACTCTTTATGGTCGCGTGAGCGATCAGGTGCAGCAGTGCCGCCAGTGGCACACCGGCGCCCACGGCCACCAGCATCAGGCCGTACTGGCTGGAAGTTGATGCGGCGGTCAGGCGTTTTAGATCACGCTCGCCCAGCGCAATCAGGCCGGCGACCACGGTGGTGACGCCACCGACGAGGCCAATCACCAGTAGCACCTCAGGCGGCAGCATCGGCGCCACACGGATCAGCAGGATGGCACCAGCCGCCACCAGAGTGGCCGAGTGCAGCAGCGCCGAGACCGGTGTGGGACCGGCCATGGCGCGCTGTAACCAGTCGTGTAACGGTGTTTGTGCGGACTTGCCCATCGCCGCGACAAGTAAGAAGAACCCGGCCGCGATAGCCGCATTGCCTCCGGTGTTCAATGTGGTAGCTATATCGCTGCTGCCGGCGCTGGCAATAAGAATGAACACCGCGATATAGAGTCCCAGATCGGCGCTGCGGGTAACCAGGAAGGCGCGGGTGGCGGCTGACGTGACGCCCGGTCGGCGGTACCAGAAGCCGATCAACAGATAACTGCTCAGGCCGATAAGTTCCCATGCCGCAAGCAGCAAAATCCAGTCGCCGGCAAGTACCAGGGTTTGCATAGCCGAGACGAACAGCAGCATGGTGGCGAAGAAACGTACTTTTTCACTGTCCTTTTTCATGTAGCCGACGGCATAAACCAGCACCAGGTTGCTGACCACAGCAACCAGGGTTGAAAGCAATGCAGTCAGCGGCGTCGAGATAAGACGCAGCGGCATATCCGGCAAGCCGGGCAAAATCAACTGATTGCCCTGGCCATTAAAAGCGTCAGCCAGCAAGTACAGACTGGCGAACATACCAACAGTAGCACCCAACAGCGCCAGCACTGCGGGGAAACGCCGCAGCAGCAGGATCAGCACCATCATGGAGAGAGGCGCAAGAATGGCTGCGGCTATGAGGTTCATCCTTTCAACTCTGCCGCTTCTTCCATTTCCACGGAGCCTTTGGCGCGGAAGCGTGCAATGGCTACGCCGAATCCCACCGCCATCTCAATCGCCATCACTGTCATTATGATCAGTACGAACATTTGACCGGCAGGGTTGTCCGGGTGCAGGTAACGCCAGAATGCGACCAGGTTGACCATGGCTCCGGCAAGAATCAGTTCTATCCCCATCATGATCATCACCAGATTGGTCTGCGACAGTGCGCCATAGATGCCGACGCCAAACAGCGCGGCGCCAGTGATTAGTGCGAGAAGAAGTTCAATGCTCATTGTTCGCGGGTCCTTTTAACAGGTTGTATGGCCACCGCCGTGGCAGCAATCATGGCGGTGAGAATGGTGATACCGGCAGTTTCAAAAATCAGCATTGAACGACCCAGCAGTTCAAGGCCCAGATCTATAGTCTGTTGTGCAGCATCCGGTGAAACGCTGGCCAAAGGTCCCCAGTCGACAAATACGGCAACGGCCACGGCGGCCATGAAGGAAACAATACCGGCGCCTAAGGACAGGCGCTTCTGATGAGTCATGTCCATCTCACCAAGTCCACCGGGATCCATCATGAACATCACCATAAAAATAGCCATGATGCTCATTTCAGTGGCCATCATCATGATTTGTAATACACCGAGGAACTCCGCCTGCATGCTCAGGAACATCGCACCAATAGCCGTCTGAGAGAAAAGCAGAGCCAGCGCAGAACGTACCATCGAAAACGTGCGGAAAACAACGATACCGAACCACACTCCGGCGAGTCCGAAGAAACCAATGAAGAACATTTGAGCAGTCATTTTACTGGGTACCTCAGTTGAACGGTTCGTAGTAGTTCACCAATAAAATGAACCGAGGCACAGCTTTTAACAAAGTTGTTGTGTTCATAATGTCAGGCTTATAAATTAGCGGTCAATTGTGGAACCCAGGATCAGGGAAACACCAGTACCAGTACACCGACGAGAAGTATATTCAGCAACGCCAGTGGGATGCCCAGCATCCAGCACCATGCCAGCAGGTCTGCTTCACGGATGCGTGGCATATAACGCCCGGCCAGCAACATTATCGTGGTAACTGCCAGTATTTTGATTGTGCTCCATGCCCAGGGCGGTAGTAATGGCCCCTGCCAGCCACCGAGGTAGAAAATTACGGTGGCGGCTGCCAGGGTGATAATTAGCGCCAGGCGTCCCAGCCGGAATACTGCCAGCCGTACGCCGGTATATTCAGCTTCTACGCCGCCCGCGAGTTCGCCTTTTGATGTAGTTAAATCGAACGGCGGTAGAAATGCCAGTGCCATGGCCGCGATGAAAAACAGGATAAATCCCAGTGGTTGATAAATAATATTCCATACACCTGCCTGGGAGACAACGACCTGTGTCGTCAGTAATGACTCGGCACGCATCACGACGGCGGTGATGGGCATAACGATAAGCATTGCGTAGGCGATAAGCTGACCCAGAAAACGCCAGCCACCGATCATGGCATAGGCACCATCCGGTCCCCAGCCCGCCATCAGCAGGGCAACCAGGACGTAGACCAGCGCCGCATTGATAAACAATGCGCCAGTAGCCATATCTGTGATGATCAGGTCTGGAGTTAGCGGCACGACCGCTGCTCCGAGTATTGCAGAGACCAATAGCAGAAACGGGGCGACTTCAAAGAAAATTCGGTCGGGTTTGCGTGGTACAATGGATTCCCGCCCCAACAGTGCGATGCCGGCAAGTACCGGTGCAGCCAGCCGAAATCGTCCGCTCACGGTCCAGTCTTCGACTACTGCGACCAGATACGCACCGACCGCCAGCAACAACAGCAAAAGAACGGTTGTCATTGCCGTACCTCCCAGGGTGACAGATCCAGGGAACCGACCGCCAGCAGTGCGTCGCCTAGCTCCTGCTGTTCGATCAGTGGATTGATTAATGCAAGATGGTGTGTCGAAGGTGTATCCAGTTGTGCCGTAGTAACCTTACCCATCTCCAGTGTTAGTCGAAGTCTGGCCACCCCGCGAGGGGTCTCGACTACCGCTTCGCCTGTTCCCGATACTTCGCCGATAATGGTCGGTACAGGTAACTCTATGGCGCCAGCCGCTTCGATAAGCGCGAGGCTATGTATTATCTCATCCAGGCGGACATGCAGGCGAGCGAGGGCATCACCAGTCTTTCGACTGACCGTTTTGAACCCCAGTGTAGTATAGACCTTGTCTGTACTGCGTGCATCGTCGCCGATCCCAGTAGCGCGTGCCACAGGGCCGCGCAGTGTGGCATCCCTTGCTAGCAGGCCAATACCTGCCATTCGTGATTTCAGTAAAGGAGTTCGTTGCAATCGTTTAGTCAGGGTCAGTATGGCTGGTTTTAGCGCCACGATCTGTTCCAGGTCGGCATGCTGAAACTTCAATTGCAGAGAGGTGGTGCGTCGCATTAGCCAGTCAAAGCCGGTTTGTTGTGCAAAGAGTGCCAGCCAGCCCAGATGGCTTGCGATTCGTTCCCGTTCCAGCGCGCCGATACGTGCGTTAGCGGTATTCGCAGACACATCCATGCCGGCGACATTTTCCAGTACCCGGCAGGCGAGGTACCGATAGGCGACCGGAGCCAGTGGGTCGAAGCTGGTCAGTCGCTCGACGAAACTTCCGGTGTCCATAGATGAAGATTGTAGCAGCTCTCCATTTTCAATCAGAGAGCGGGCATTGGATCCCGCGACTGTGTCACCGTCGAGCGTTAAAGTCAGTAGCAGGCCACTGGGCAGGCCAGGAAAAAATGGGCCGAAGGGGGCCTCGATCCATTCCATCGGCAGGCCATCACCGCTTCGTGGCAGATCTTTGGTGACATCGATCATGGACATGAACGCCATATCTCCGTGGTCCATAGAGCTATGATCCATATCAGAATCCATACCGTTATGATCCATACCACTGTGTTTATGGGATTGCTTATTTTGTGTTTCACGTGGTTCCAGGTCCATACCGCATTTCGGGCATGACCCCGGTTCATGCTGCACAACTTCCGGATGCATGGGGCAGGTGTACTCGACCGGTTCATCGTGAGCCATGTGGTGATGTTCATGGCTTGATTCAGCCGGTATGTCGCGGGGTACCAGATCCATACCGCATTTCGGGCATGACCCCGGTTCGTCCTGTACGACTTCCGGATGCATGGGGCAGGTGTACTCGACCGGTTCATCGTGAGTCATGTGGTGATGTTCATGGTTTGATTCAGCCGGTGCGTTGCGGGGCTCCAGGTCCATACCGCACTTTGGACAGGATCCCGGTTCATCCTGCACAACTTCCGGATGCATGGGGCAGGTGTACTCGACCGGTGCGCCATGATCAATGCTGTGGTGGCTACCGTGGGCATGGGTTGAAGCGGTCTCCATATCCATACTGGCGCCCATTTCCTGGTGATCTATGTGCAAATGTCCTGCCTTAGCCTGTGCCTCGCGTAGTACCAAATTCATGCCACATATGGGACAGGATCCCGGCTCATCCCGCACAATCTCTGGATGCATCGGACAGGTGTATTCGATGCGGACTTGCAGCACTGGCGCATCGAAGTCTGATACCTCCGGATAGAAGGCACCCTCAGCAAATGCGCTGCGTAGTTGGCGTACGCCCTTGATTAGTTCTTGCTGTGAAAGGTCTGCCATAACATCAGCGGCAGGCAAGGGAAAAAGTTTATCTGTACCAAGCACGAATAGTACCCGTGGCCGTGCCATCTGTGCGTAAACTACCGCAGCGGATTCACGAAGAGAGGGTGGAATGGCACCGATTACAAGCAGTACACTGGCGTGACGTGGGCTGGTAACCCTATGCAGTCCAGTCGCTTCGATATCCAGTCCATGGGTGCGGGCTATATCGGGACCGGGAATTATGAAAGTCCCTAGATCGCGGGCCATCGCGGCGGCAACCAGCCTGCGTAATGCGGACGGTCTTCCCTGACGAGCGCCAGCTATCAATTATTGCCTCCGCAGCGCACCCTGACTCCAACCGTATAGCAATCCCAGAAACAGAATGGCCAGAAAGATCCCCATGTCGAGTAGGGCAACCAGTCCCACCTGTTTGTACACCACGGCCCATGGATACATGTAGGCCATTTCCATATCGAAGGCCAAAAATAATAACGCGTAGCCATAGAAGTGCGCATGATAGCGTACCCAGACGGGATCCCGGGACAACTGGCCTGCTGTAGCGGGTACGTCCTTACCTGGCTCCTGGCGCACCTTGCCGAGCGTACGGGCAAGCGCATACAGGCTCAGCACGAAACCAGCAGTGCCTATAATCAGCCCCAATAGTAGCCCGTATTGTTCCAGCATACTCATTTTGAATATCCTTTGCCTGTTCTTTGCTGCAGGCATGTCAGGA